>JANRAA010000321.1 GCA_030728235.1 Flavobacteriales bacterium | reverse complement strand
CATGATCTCCTTCACAGCATCTATCAAATTGATTTGTGCGATGTTGCTGGGAGCTGCTATGGATCCACCGACATTCAAAATAGAGTTCCCAGACTCGATGTCGATATCAATTCCGTCAAATCCGTATTGGTTAATGATTTCAGACATAGAATAGACAAACGCGTCTTTGTTCAGGGTCGTCGATAAATCAATGGTTGACGTTGCACCGCCTATGCTCAACAGTACCTTTTTATTTTGACTTTGCAGGATTTGTATTTTCGAAATCAACTCATTTTGCGATGCCACTTCAGGCGTGAAAACCATGGTCATATCACTTGGCGATGTTGGCAACGCAAATGCAATTTCAACAACGTTGTATCGCTCATCTATTGCGTCTAACTGAATGTACGGGGCATTCACGTCGTTCCAATTGTGCCAAAAACCTATCAATGCAGGGTTGGGTAATTGAGCGTGAGCAATGGTTATTCCGAGTAAAAAAGCGACAAAAGTGAATGAGATATGCAGTTTCATTGTGATTTATTTATGGCTTTCCCATGCATGAATGGGCTTTGCAGGTTCACAATTATCCGCTTAAATTTTAAGTTTTCCGAAAAATCATTCAAATTATTCTCAGCCTCCGGCTGGATGTGAATGCTGGGTGCTTCGTGGTGAGCAGATTTTCGATGAACGAGAACTACATCTGCGCGAAGCCACGGTATGTTTTCACTTGGATATCTTCTCTTCGAAAGATTTGCCTTCCCAAGTGCCCGCAGCACCCAAAACGTGAAACCGAGTAAACATCTCTTCGCTGTACCAATTCCGCTCGCGTGTTTTGCTCACCACATGCGCGTGAGCCTGCGTTTTGTAGGCATACTGCTGCACGGCATCTACGTTTTGCCAAATGCTAAAAGTAGCTTGGAAAATAAGTGGCACTTCACCCACGCCGATGCTCAAAAGCAATCCTTTTTGATCTTTCAATGATGCTTTGGCCGCTGTTGTTTCTCTCAAGAATTCTGGCAATCGCTTGATGCGTATCCGTGCTCTTGTCAACACCGCCACGGGGGCATCTGCGGGTATGTCAATGGGAGCGATTGGTTCAAAGGGGTTGGTGCCATCCCACAACCCGTGTGTGCGGATGGGCTGGAGGAAGGTCGTCATCTGCTCCGAACAACGTTCCTGACTTTCAAGCGCAAAGGTGTTTTCAGCGTTATAACGCACCCAATCTTCCTTCGATTCCCAATTTCCAAGCAGTGCATATACGCGCCAATTGGGCCACAGTCCGAATCCGCCATCGCCTCCGCTGCCCATCAATTTATAAAACATCAATCCAGGCGCTTTGCTCAAAGCTCCATGCGCTCGCTGCATTTGTGTCAATGCCCAGTAAATGTTTTTTGAAGGATAACGGAACAGGGTGAGGGTAGTCATGCGACTTGTCTGAGGTAAAACATGAAAGGTACGCGTTAATCATCCTCTGAAAAACGTGGATGAAGACACAGTGTAGTAACTGCATTTCTTTGCTTTTTGTTTTAGGTGTTGAAGTGGGCGCAGCGGGTTCGAAGGAAAAGTCTGAAGCTATCACGGGCTATTTTTGCTGTTGTTTGCTGGTAGTTCCTACATCGCAGGGTAATGAGCCAAAATGATAGCTGCATCATCGCTCTCCTGCCCATCTATCAATCAAACCGAAGCAAATCTGGCGCTAGAAACGCGGCCTTTGCTGTTTCTGAATTGTAGATGTCGAACCCGCAGTGAACAGATATGAATTCACAAGTTGTTGTTCCCCGCGCTTAATCATTTCTAGATATTATCTGTTTTTATTGATGATAAACATTATTAAATCTTTTACTTCACGATCTACCAAAACATCTGGTGCAATGCCATGCGGGTCAACGGGGTATTCAGGAAGTCTGCTAGAGCGAGTAGTCGGCACGGTAGCATACCAGTACCCAGATGGTGTTATTACTGCATTTAGGTTCGAGTAATCCAAAGCTCCACCCGATGATTCATAGCCATAAATTGTCGTTTTACTGCTCTGCTTAGCTTTTAATAAGAACTCTTCCGTAGCGCTCGTGCATTCTTTGTCAATAATGATACTCACTTTTTTGGGGTATGCTCTTATCTCTTCAAGTGTAATGGTGTCTGTTTCACTTTCGCCTAGCAGGACAAAAGAATTTGGATTTGCTTTTCCATTTGTGACTATGGCTTGTATCTGCCGCCTTGTTTCTTCTGGAATATTTGGATTATCGACATATTGTTCAAAAAGTAAAATGTTATTTTCAGATGACCACAAATAGGCGCCATTTGTAACAATTGGATTGGTGTAAATG
>JANRAA010000320.1 GCA_030728235.1 Flavobacteriales bacterium | reverse complement strand
CGACCAACGAGCGCTTGGTTGTTTCGTCGGTGGCGTTTTCAGACGGTGAAGAGAAAGATATGTCGCCCGCCGACTTGAACAACGACGGGTGGACGGATGTGATTGTGGTGCGAAAAGAACCATTTTCGAACCAAACGCAGCCTGCACGATCGGACCTTTTATTGATGAACATCAACGGTGTACTGACCGACCAAACTGCGTTGTATGCTCCTGAGTTTATATCGAACCCTACCTTTGCACGTGATGTGTTTATCGGCGATTTCGACGACGATGGATGGCAAGATGTCGTTGTTGCGAACACGTTCAACCAACAACCTATTTATTACCGCAACTTGGGCAACGACCTGGCCGGCAACTGGTTGGGATTGGCAGATGAATCTGCAACGCGTTTCCCAACGCTTACGGGCGACATTCCGCTTATATGCGCTGTGTGGGGTGGCGATGTGACCGGCAATGGCGCTATGGACATCTACTTTGTAAACTACAAGGTGAATGGTGGCGGCGGAACGGCGAAAGACTTTTTGATGATCAACGACGGAACGGGTCATTTTACCGAAGAGGCACAAGTGCGATTGGGCAATTTGCGCAACTCGGCATTTGGAACGGCTGTTCAGATTCATGATATAGACAACGATGGTGATAACGATGTAATCAAGGTATCGACGCTGTATAGCGTGACTCCTTGGAATGCCTTGGGGACATTGGTGCTGTTTAACAATGGCGATGGTACTTTCACCAATTGGCAAAACATTACTCCGAGCAGCGCACCGTACATGTTTGAAGTCCGCGACTTTAACGCCGATGGCTTTTTGGATTTGTATGTCGTTGACGACGGACAAGACCGTTTGCTCACCATCACGGGTGCAGTGCAGAACACGAGTGTTACCTATACCTCTACCACCCTGCCCTTTTCTAGTGCGGGCGGCTTTGGCGGTAATGTACACGCTGGCGATTTCGATTTGGATGGTGATGAAGACATCATCGTGTCAGACGTCGACGTTGATATACCCCCTTGTAATTCTGGACGTCGCCTGGCCATATTTGAAAACGTGGGCGGCACTTTCGCCAATCCATACGGAACGACCTTGTATGATTGGGCCGATAACAGCTATGACGTGAGTGTGTTGGACATCAACAACGACGGATTGTTGGATTTCATATCAGGAGGATGCGCCGGTTACGGCATCTTTATGAACGACAACTGCGATTTGGTTGCAAGTTCTGCCGATTTCGATCTTGATGGCATTCCCGATGCTTGTGATATTTGTCCGACCAACCCCGACCCAAACTGCACCCCACCCATCGACTACCCCATCGTTTCAACCGATTACACCATTGCACGCCAGTGGAACGAGATGTTGTTGGCGTCTATTCGCCGCGATTTCGCCCGTCCTACCGTGCATGCACGCAACCTCTTCCACACATCCATCGCGATGTGGGATGCCTGGGCTGCATTTGAAAACGGAACCTGCACCTACCTGCTCGGACAAACCGTTGATGGTTTTAGCTGTGCTTTTGAGAACTTCCCAGTGTCGACCGATATTGATAACGACCGCCATGCGGCTATCAGCTATGCAGCGTATCGATTGTTGTCGCACCGATTTACCAACTCACCCAATCCTGGGCTTTTGCAAACTGCATACGATAACCACATGGCCACATTGGGTTACGACATCACATTTACTGATACCGATTATACTACAGGATCGGCTGCGGCGCTTGGAAACTACATCGCCCAATGCGTGATTGCTTTCGGATTGCAAGACGGATCAAACGAAGGCAATTTGTATGCAAATACCGCCTACAGTCCGGTCAACCCACCGATGATCATCGACAACCCAGGAAATCCTACCATTGTCGACATGAACCGCTGGCAGCCGCTCACTCTAGACCTGTTTATAGACCAAAGTGGAAACGAAATCCCAGGTGCTACACCACCTTTCTTGAGTCCGGAATGGGGTCAGGTTAGCCATTTCGCCTTATCGGCGGATGACCTCACCGTAAACACCCGCGATGGATTTGACTACCAAGTATATCACGACCCAGGCACACCTCCACTTCTTAGTTTGGATGGCTCTGGCACATCTGATTTTTACAAATGGGGATTCTTGACTGTTGCCATGTGGTCGTCGCACCTTGATACGGCAGACAATGTCATGTGGGACATCTCACCGAACTCTATTGGAAACCGCACCAACTTACCAGATAACATTGCTGACTACCCTACTTTTTATAATCAAGTGAATGGTGGAACGGCAAGCGACGGACACACTGTGAATCCGGCGACTGGGGCACCCTATGCTGTGAACA
>JANRAA010000319.1 GCA_030728235.1 Flavobacteriales bacterium | reverse complement strand
AACTCATTGTTTACGCGGTCTTTGTAATCGCCCCATGTGAACTCGCTGTCTTTTTGCTCGGGCATGATGCTGCAAAGCACATAGCGCAACTCGTCTTGCTTGCCCGGAAACTCTTCCAGGTACTCATGCAGCCACACAGCCCAGTTGCGCGAAGTCGATATTTTATCACCCTCCAAATTCATGAACTCGTTGGCAGGCACGTTGTACGGCAGGTTGTATTCTCCATGCGCCTTCAGTAGAATAGGGAAGATGAGGCAGTGAAAAACAATGTTGTCTTTGCCTATGAAGTGTATCAACTCAGTGTCTTCATTCTTCCAATATTGCTCCCAATCAACGCCTTTTTGCTGGGCCCACGTCTTCGTGGCTGTGATATATCCAATCGGAGCGTCGAGCCACACGTACAGCACCTTTCCATCTGCTCCTTCTAGCGGAACAGGCACTCCCCAATCGAGGTCACGCGTCATCGCACGCGATTGCAATCCACCGTCGATCCACGATTTGCATTGCCCAAGGACATGCTTCTTCCAATCTTTTACATCGTGGTGCTGCTTGCCATCCAAAATTCCTTTTTCCAAGTAATCTCGCAACCACGCTTCATGGTCGCCCATTGGCAAATACCAAAGCGAAGTTTCTTTTAGTTCAGGTGTGCTGCCACTGAGGACAGATTTCGGGTTGATGAGGTCGTTCGGACTGAGCGCAGAACCGCAGTTTTCACACTGGTCGCCGTATGCTTTGTCGTGCGAGCATTTCGGACAAGTGCCGGTAATGTAACGGTCGGCCAAAAACTGCTTCGCTTCTGTATCGAAGTATTGAAGTTCAGTCTTCACTTCAAAGGCATCATTTTCAAGCAGCTTTAAGAAAAATTCTTGAGCGTTTTTATGATGTTCAGGCGATGACGTGCGGTCGTAATGGTCGAAAGAAATCCCGAAGCCAGCAAAGGCATCACGCATCAAAACGTGGTATCTGTCTACAACCTCTTTCGGCGATATTCCTTCTTTTTTCGCCTTCAGTGTGATGGCTGCACCGTGTTCGTCTGACCCGCAAATCCAAACCACATCTTCACCCGCGGCGCGCAAGTACCGTACATAGATGTCGGCAGGCAACATAGCCCCAGCAATGTGACCAATGTGCAAAGGCCCATTCGCGTAGGGAAGGGCACTGGTAACCATGTATCGCTTTGTCGACATATCCTGCTTCATTTCTGTTGAGCGGCAAAATTACTCTTTTCAGTGATTGGTGGCAATGTGAAATGACAATCGAATGGTCACCGAAGTGCTCACGGAATAAATTTGGACTGCGCAGGTGGTGAAGACATGATTTATCGTTCCTTTTCTGCAAGTTTGTAGTATGAAACGTCCTGCATCATTATCCCCAGGAGATACCATCGCTCTTGCAGCCCCTTCGCGTTTCGCGACCCTCGATCAGGTGCAAGAAATCACCCGATTGCTGGAGTCACGCGGATACAAAGTACATATTGATGAGGATGTCCTCGCCCGCGACTTCCAATTTGCAGGCACAAATAGCCAACGTGCTGAGGTCTTCAACCGCCTCATACACAACAACGAGATCAAGGCCATTTGGTGCATGCGCGGCGGGTATGGGGCAGGCAGACTTTTGCCTCACATCGATTTTGAATACTTGGCCAACCATCCCAAGTGGGTCATCGGCTTTAGCGATATCACCGCCATACATAGCGCGATGCTGAAATGGGGGGTGGCATGTTTGCACGCACCGCTCGCCACTACCCTCATCACCTCGCCTAATGCAGTGGTAGATGAATGTTTCGATCTGCTGGAGGGTCGAATGTCAAAAAGCAGTTTCCTGCACACGGCAGGGATGTTGAAGCTGGCAGATTCCCGCATTGTAGGCGGTAATTTGTCGGTCTTGTACTCCATAAACGGCTCTCCGTGGCTCGATATCCATGAAGGAGACGTGCTTCTTATTGAAGACATCGATGAAATGCTCTATCACATTGATCGCATGATGAACAACCTTTTGCTTTCTGGCGTGCTCGCGAAACTTTCAGGTGTCTTGATTGGCCATTTCACAGCCATGCGTGATAGTACCCAAGAATTCGGATTCTCGACCGACAATCCTTTTGGAAAGAATGCTATTGAAATCATTGCATCGTACCTTGATCCGTTGGGCATTCCGTATACAATTGTACCTGTCGGACATGAATCAAACAACTACCCCATTATTCTTGGATAATTCGAATATCCCCGAAGACCTAGCCCCGAAGGCTGAGGTTCTCGAAGCCGAGGCCCCCGAAGCCAACACGGTGTTGCCCCCTTTTCCATTATCTTTGCCGAAACTCAACACC
>JANRAA010000318.1 GCA_030728235.1 Flavobacteriales bacterium | reverse complement strand
GGCATACAGTTTTTGTTGCCGATCCCATGTACACGGTGCCGCTGCTGCTTTCGGTGCTGGCTGTGTTGTTTATTAAGCGGACAAAAATTAGCCGCCAGGTGGTGAACTGGGTGGGTTTGTCGGTAAGCTCGGCGTATCTCGCTCTCACTGTGGTGCATAAGAATTTAGCAAACGATGCTTTTGAAAGGGCATTCGCTGCCCAAGGTATAAATGTTGAATACTATGAATCTCGTCCTACACCTCTTAACACGATCCTTTGGTCGGGAACGGCGAAATCTGGAGATGGATACTACGTTGGGTACTACTCGCTATTTGATAAACTTCCTCCAGAAGAAATGAAACTGGTGTACGTTCCTGCCAATCATGAGTTGGCAACTCCTTTCGAGAATGAAAAAGATGTAAAACAGCTGATATTCCTTACACAAGGATTTTATGCTGTTGAATCAGCAGAGCCTGGAGTGGTAATCAATGATCTGCGATTCGGACAAGTAGCACCAATCGATGGAAGTGAGGCGCAAATTGTTTTTGGATTTCATGTGGTTCCCAAAAATGGAAGTGTCGAAATCGTTCAAAACGAACAGCCTTCACCTTCTGGTGATGAAGCATCCCAAATGCTGAAAGCACTTTTCAGCAGGCTGAAAGGCATTTAATGAATCACTGCGAGCTTGGTTGAAAGCACCTTTTTACCTGTGTCTATATTTACCAGATAAA
Source organism: Flavobacteriales bacterium (assembly GCA_030728235.1). GTDB lineage: Bacteria > Bacteroidota > Bacteroidia > Flavobacteriales_D > Sanyastnellaceae > RI-182. The sequence continues at coordinate 1,613 of JANRAA010000318.1, read as the reverse complement.
AGCCGTTGTCCAATTGCGCGGTGCTAAGTCGCGTTTGGGTTATTCCTGCCGCCAAATTCTCTTGCATGACCATCTTGCCGTTCAGGTCGTAAACGGTCAAAACACTATTTTGTGTGATGGCGTCAAATGTCAAGAGGCAGTCAACATCCGCCGGTTGAGGCGATAACCCAAAACGCACGCCACTGGTTTCAGGCACGCTGGTGAGATTGCTGAATTGCACGCGGTCTACGTACATGTTGTTGCCGTTGTCTGAATCGAAATAGAATTTGTACCTGAAATCGCTGTTGAAATACTGCTCGTTTGTAATCTCAATGGATGCGATGTCCCAATCTCCTGAGGCGGGTGTGAAATAGCTGTCTGAGGTATTCACTGTCGGCAAATCAACTGTCCCTCGCCACTGCCGAATCAATGTCCATGTTTCTCCGCAATCATCTGAAAAATACAAGCGAAATCTGTCGTCGTCGTCTTCTCCCATCTGTGTGAAAGCATATGCAAAGGTCATCAGGGCGCCTTCGGCGGATGTTGAACTCGATGCAATACTTAAATCAAATGCAGGGGAAATGATTTCGTGGATTTCTTCGAGGTCGTAGTTGAAGTTTTCGACGAAAATGCTGGTGTTGTCGTTGTACCCAATTTGATCGTTCCACTGCCAACGGTTGTCGGTCTTCGGCAGGTAGTCCCAAACTCCTTGTTCTGAAATGAACTCTTCAATACTGCCCATAGCAACGCCGTTATCGGGCAATACGATTACAGCGTTTTCAAGGGTATAGGTCGATGTCCCGTTTTCGTTCTGCACGGTCAAACTGATGTCGTATTCCCCAGGCGCGAAATAGGTGATTTCTGGATGCTGTTCCGTTGATACACTTGGCGTACCTCCTGTAAAACTCCAGTTCCAATTGGGTTGATGATCAACTGAAAGGTCGGTGAATGAAACACTGCCTCCTGCGCAAATTATTTTTGCTGAACAATCGATTGCGGCAATGGGTAAGCCTTCTGGCTCTGAAAAACGTGGACTTCTCCAAATACCCCTGCCGTAAGTGCCGGCGTAAATTTGGTTTGAGTTATGCAAAACAAGGTCGTTCACGATGGTGCGCGGTAAGCCGTCTTCAAAGGGCTGCCAACCAGCAAGTGAAGGATGCAGCATCCACACGCCGAAATCGGTTCCAGCATAAAGCACTCCCAATTCTGAATCAAAGGCCAAACAATTGATTGGTAAGTTGGGTAGTCCAATACTCAAGTTGACCCAACTGTCGCCTCCATCAAGCGATTCGAAGATTTTGTTTCCAGAAACAAAGCCTGAATATGAAACCCAAATGTGGTCTTCATCGGCAGGGTCACAAATAATCTCTGTTATGGCATTTCCAGGAGATGGTGATCCCAATGATGTCCAAGCTGCACCTGAATTTGCTGTTCGAAATATATTCGTGTAACTGGCTGCATAAACGACGCTGCTATTAGCAGCACTCATGGCCAATGTGCGCAAGTCGGTATTGATGGTTGATGAGGTTTGTGTCCACGAATTACCACCATTGCTACTTCTCCAAACGTTCGAAAAACCGCCATACATGACCGATGAGTTGTTCGGGTCAATGATCCATGGTGTGGTCCAAACG
>JANRAA010000317.1 GCA_030728235.1 Flavobacteriales bacterium | reverse complement strand
TTGTGGCAATGTGGGTACTGTAAGCCAAGTGGTTTATGTCATCGATACTCAAGCTCCTATTTTCACAAATCATCCAGAAAACGTAGTTATTACATGTTTGGATGAGGTGCCAGCAATTCCAGTTGTAAACGCTGAAGATGCATGCAGCGAATTTGAATTGAGTTTCTTCGAAACAACATCGGAAGGTGCTTGTCCTATTGTAATTACCCGCACATGGACAGCGATTGATGAGTGTGGAAATGAAAACAGCATCGAACAAACCATCACTGTTGTCGACAATGAAGCACCAGTTTTCGATCCATTTACTTACTTGATCTCCGTTTCATGTGAATTAGTTGACGATATAACTGTAACCGCTAGCGATAACTGCAGTGAGGTTGAAATCACCTATACAGAATTGCATTTATCAGGTGGATGTTACGGTTACTCATTGCGGACTTGGATTGCTACAGATGCATGCGGCAACGTTGCAACTGCTGAACAATTGATCCAAATAACAGACTGGATTGCGCCTGTAATCAGCGGTGTTGGAGAAGACATGATCGTAGAATGTAACAACGTTCCTTCGGTTCCTGAGGTAATTGCCACAGACAACTGCAGCGATGCTACTTTAACCTTCAACGAAGAGATCATCCCTGGTGATTGTCCGGGATACTACACCATTATATGGACATGGACATCAGTTGATTTCTGCGACAACGTTGCAACTGCGCAACAAGTCATTGAAGTAGTTGACACAACAGGTCCGGTATTCACCTATGTTGCTGAAAGCGCTACAATTGAATGCGGAATGGATATTCCAGGTGCAGGTGCAGAGGCAACAGATGCATGCAGCAATGCTACTGTTTCTATGACAGAATCTACTGTTGCTGGTGATTGTCCGCAAGAATCTACAATCACGCGCACTTACACTGCTATCGATGCGTGTGGAAACACAACAGTTGCTACACAAGTAATTGAAATTGTAGACTCTACAGCACCTGTATTTACATTCGTTCCTGAGAACATCACTATCGAATGTGATGCTGTTGTTCCGACAATTGGAGCTACTGCTGAAGACAACTGTGGAGCGGTAGACATCGTATACAACGATATTATTTTTGAAACTGATTGTGATCAAGAATATACAATCGTTCGCGTATTCACAGCTACTGACGAATGTGGCAATAGCTCTACTGCTCAGCAGATCATAACAATTGTCGATACTACAGCTCCAGTTTTATCTGGAACACCCGCTGAGGTTTTGGTATTGAATTGTGAAGATGCGATACCTGCGCCTGCTGAAGTGACTGTTTCAGACAACTGCGATCAAGCAATTGAAATTGTTTACACCGAAACTTACGGTGGCGACGTTCCTGCTGAAGGAAGCTCTGCTGATTGTTTAGCCATGACTCCGGGTGCTTATGCAAATGGTGAAACATGCAATGGTGCTCAACCATGGAGCGTTGTGCTATTCGGATTTGAGGGTGTTAACACTACTTACTACACAACCATTGAAGCCAACTGGGTTGAATATCCTGATGGAACTGCTACGTTGTCTGGAAGCGTTGTAAGCGCACTTAATCCAAACGAAGGATGGAACATCTCAGTTGCCTTTGAGAACGGAATGGATTGGACAGGCTGGTCAAGCCAAGCTTTCGATACGGGATACAAAGACGATTGCGGACTTTCAGGTGATAACCACCTCGATTGGATGTACTATTTTATGACTGCTGGCGCACAACTTACCGGTTGGGGTGATTTAGCGGGCACTACTTTGGATCTGCATCACGCACCGTCTAACTACTTCTATGGATACCAAGTTGGTGTTGCTGCAAACAACGTTAACGAGAACTACGGTAGCGGTGGCTGGTTCACCTACAACGGTTACCACAACGGACAGCTCATCAATGGTAGTGGTGATTTCGCTTTCGATCATGACTGTTGTCCACGCTACACGCTTACACGCACATGGTCAGCTTCTGATTGTGCTGGAAACGCAGTATCATTCTCTCAAACAATTTCGTTTGATAGCTCTGTTCCTCCAACTCCTATTGTTGGTATAGAAGAATCTTGTCCGGGAGACTTCAGCGGCAATGGTATCATTGGAGCTGAAGACATGCTCATGATACTCAGTGAATTTGGTTGTGCGAGCAACTGCGGATGCGACTTGAACGGAGATGGCTTTGTAAACTCAGGCGACTTGATTGGTTTCCTTTCAGCACTGGGCACTTTCTGCTATTAAGTCTTAGAAAAATATCTTGCTGAAAAAAGCCCACCAAGTTGGTGGGCTTTTTTTAAATCATTTTTTTCGAAATTGGAAACGCTCAACTTGCAGATAGCAAACTCTGACTTTAAAACAGAACATCTTCCTATTGTGTTAAAACCATATCAACCAACAATCCTATCTCCATTGCAAAATTGAGAGGGTCTTGCGCCATCGCATGGCTTAGTTTAAAGGTGTAATTCCCTGTTTCAGTAACCGAATGGTTGGTTAGCACTTGGTGTTCGCTATCCCAAATATCGAAGCCAGCCTCACCAATGTAATCGCCGTTTTCTTGCCGCACCACAAGCTCACATATTTGAGATGACGTCTCACCACTTGGCGAGGTAATTTCCATGTTCACCATGGCTGATCGAAATGGAAATCCATTTGCGAAACGAAAGGCAATTGCAACATTGTACTTTTTATCTGCCACGAGTGGAACCTGAAACGTCTTGACATCTGCCTTGTGCCACTCAATTTCTGGAGAAAGAACTTGGTTGTCTGAAAACACTCTCCCATCCGGCGTGCAAGCCGAAAAGCTAAATAACAGCATTGCTAAAATTGAAAACTTCTTCATGATAATGCGGGTTTGACTATGAGAACGGCAAAATGAAAACAATGATATGCGGTCAAAAAAAAAGGCCTGCAAATGCAGACCTTCTTTGATTCTCTTTCTCTTTATTCTGTGGGAGCAGTTGAATTTAAAAACAGCTCATCCATTTGGGCTTGGTCGATCACTGAAGGAGCGTCAATCATCACATCTCTACCGCTATTATTTTTCGGGAATGCGATAAAATCACGGATGCTATCACTGCCTCCAAACAACGAGCACAACCTATCGAAACCTAGCGCCAATCCGCCGTGAGGAGGTGCACCATATTCGAAAGCATTCATTAAAAACCCGAATTGAGCGAGGGCTTGTTCTTTCGTGAATCCTAACAAGTCAAACATGCGTGATTGCACACCACGGTCGTGAATACGAATCGATCCACCACCAATCTCAACACCGTTTATCACCATGTCGTATGCGTTGGCATTCACCTTGCCCGGATCTGTTTCGAGCATTTCCAATTGCTCAGGCTTTGGAGATGTGAACGGGTGGTGCATCGCATGATAACGTTGCGTATCCTCATCCCATTCCAAAAGCGGGAAATCGAGCACCCACAGCGGTTTGAAGACTTTCGGGTCGCGCAGACCTAACGCTGCACCAAGGTGCAAACGCAGTTCATTCATTTGTTTGCGTGTCGCATCCAAATCACCACTTAATACAAAAATCAAATCTCCTGGCTTTGCACCACAATGGTTGGCCCATGCTTTCAAGTCTTCTTCATTGTAAAACTTGTCGACGCTAGACTTGAATGTGCCATCCGCGTTTACGCGACAGTATACCAACCCTTTTGCGCCAATTTGCGGACGTTTAACCCATTCAGTAAGCTCATCGAGTTGCTTGCGGGTATATTCTGAACAGCCTTCAGCCACGATACCAATTACCGTTTCTGCACTGTCGAAAACATTAAATCCCTTGTTTTTGGTGACATCGTTCATGTAGCAGAACTCCATGCCGAAGCGGACATCAGGTTTGTCGCAACCGTAACGCTCCATCGCTTCTGAATACAACATGCGTGGAAAAGCTCCCGGATCGAATCCTTTTACCTCGTTGAATAGATGGCGAACAAGTCCTTCAAACGTATTCAAGATATCCTCTTGCTCAACAAATGCCATTTCACAATCGATCTGAGTGAACTCTGGTTGTCGGTCAGCCCGCAAGTCTTCATCGCGAAAGCACTTCACGATTTGATAATACCGGTCGTATCCCGACACCATTAGCAACTGCTTAAAGGTTTGTGGCGACTGTGGCAAAGCGTAAAACTGTCCGGGATTCATGCGGCTAGGCACCACGAAATCGCGTGCTCCTTCCGGGGTCGATTTGATGAGATAAGGTGTTTCCACCTCCATAAAACCAACCGTATCGAGGTACTTGCGCGTTTCTATCGACAAACGGTGGCGCAACATCAAATTGTTACGAAGTGGTGAACGGCGCAGGTCCAAGTAGCGATATTTCATGCGTAAATCATCACCGCCATCGGTATCGTCTTCGATGGTAAACGGCGGAGTTTTACTTGCATTTAAAAGCTCGAGTGATTTGACTTCGATTTCGATTTCACCTGTCGGCATCTGCATGTTTTTCGAGCTGCGTTCAATCACAGTTCCATGCACTTTGATTACGAACTCACGTCCGAACTTCCGCGCCTGCTCGCACAAAGCAGCGTTTGATTCCATATTGAAGGCAAGCTGAGTGATGCCATATCTGTCGCGTAAGTCAATAAAGGTCATACCTCCAAGATCACGAGATCGTTGAACCCAACCAGATAAAGTCACTTCCTGACCAATGTGTGACGTGCGTAATTCTCCGCAAGTATGTGAGCGATGCATAGTGTGCTTTTTAGGTCGGCAAAGATACGAAATTGACTGTGGGAATGCATGTTGAATTAAACGATTCAGATGTATCTTTAACCGATGATTCGAACTTTGCGAGTCGTATACCGACTAATCATATTTCCGACAGCCACCATTGGCACCGTGCTGTTAACGATAGTATATAAGCTCTTTCACGTCAGCGAGAAGCGGCTTTCCAATGTTATCCTCTCATGGGCGCGCAACATGCGTTTTTTGATGAACGTGAAAGTCGATGTTGAAGGAGACATTCCAGACATGGCCGCAGTGATCGTTTCGAACCACCGCTCATACCTCGATGTCATCATGATTCCGTGCAACAACACCTTCGCATTTGTAGCGAAAGCATCGGTGAAAAAATGGCCGCTGATTGGACAAGGAGCAACAAATGTGTCGACAATTTGGGTTGATCGTGATGACCCCGACAGCCGGAAAAACACACGATTGGCCATTATGGACCGGTTGAAAGATGGAAAAAGCATCATCATTTTTCCGGAGGGGACAACCAACGTCGGACCCGAAGTACTGCCTTTCAAACCGGGCATGTTTCACGCCGCTGCGGGCAACAACATCCCCGTTATTCCCGTGGCACTCGAGTACCAAAAACCGGGCATGGCATGGGTGGGAGATGATACTTTTTTGGCGCACTTCTTCAGGGAGTTTCACACCAAGACGATTCGCGTAAAGGTCAAGTTTGGAACTGCCATGACCAGTGATGACGGGGAAGAGCTGCGACTCAAAGCCCACGAATGGATCTCCCAAGAAACAGCCCGCATGCGGAAAGAATGGGACGATGAACGAGAGGCAAAAAACTAATATTCACATCACCACACTCATATTTAGTAACTTACAGTATTCATTGCACTCGCTTAATTTGCAAATTCGTACATGCGGCAACTTTTGCTATTCGTCGTCACCCTTATCACCCTCCAATCTCAAGCGCAATTCGCCAACGATTGGATCGACTATTCGCGTCAATACTGGAAGTTTCAGATAGCTCAATCAGGCGTTTACAAAGTCACCTACACGCAGCTTCTTCAAGCGGGATTCCCCGTTAACACTGTTAATCCAACCGAAATTCGCTTTTATGCCCGTGGTCAAGAAGTTGATGTTCGTGCGCACGGCACGGATGACGGCAGCTTTGATGTTGGTGATTTTTTTGAAATCTACGCGTTAAGAAACGACGGTTGGTTAGACGCTCAAATCTATACCGATCCTGCAAAGCAGGCAAATGCCGCATACAGCTTGTTCAACGATACCGCTCAGTACTTTATCACCTTTACTCCGAATTCGCAAGGAGCCCGAACCACAGTATACAGCAACAACACAGATTTAACGCAACTGGCGCCATCGCCCTACGTTGTTTTCACCCAACGGGAAAATTACAACTCCGAATATCAACTGGGAAAACAAGATGTGAATGGCATTTCACTGCCTTGGTACGAAGAGGGTGAAGGGTGGTCAGACACCCGTTTCCCGAAAGGGCAGACACGTACAAAAAACATCAGCACGCCCAATGCATACAGTCAACCAGGAGCTCCAAATGCACTGATAGATGCCACCTCCATGGGTGCATCGTTGGCACCAGGGTCGTTCAATCACCATCTGCAATTGGGATATGGGTCACCTTTTCAAGTCATGGTAGACACTATTTTCTACGGCTACCAGTTGAACAAGCTGAGCTTCGAAATACCCACTTCACAGCTTTCAAGCACCACCAGCGTATCGCACAGGTCGGTAGACGATATCGGCGCATTGACAGATTTCAATGCCATTGCATCGATTCAAATCACATACCCTCGACTACCCATTTTCACAGGAGCTGGACTGACCTCGTTTAAAGTGCCAAATTTCAACAACGGTGCTGAGGGTAGAGTAGACATAACTGGCATCAACATCAGCAATCCTCGTCTGTTTGTAGGTAAAACCGATCTCATTTATGAAATCCCGCTTGCCGCAAACGGAAATGCCTTCAGTGCGATTTTGCCTTTTGCTGGCAGCAACGACCTTGAAGTTGTGCTGACTTCAGACGCCTCCATCATTGAAGTCCAAAACATACTGCCCGTTACCCAAACTGGGTTTTTTACGAATTACGCAGAAAACCCTGTCGACAGCGCGTTTTTGATGATTACGCACGCCAAATTAATGGCCGCTGCCCAGGCGTATGCTTTTCACCGCGAAACACAAGGACTTAGTGTCGTTTTAACCGACATCGACGAGCTATACATGCAATACGGCTATGGCATTTCTAAGCATCCATTGGCGATTCGGAATTTTTGTCGCCGGCTCCTTCAAACATGGCCCTCCGCACCGTCGCACCTCTTCATTGTTGGAAAGTCGATTCACGAAATGAAGATCAGCAACACCGTTGGTGCGCGCGACAATTTAGATCACTACCAATCGAACCTCGTTCCAAGTTGGGGATACCCTACAAGCGACATCGTCTTCACCTCCGGATTGGGCACCAGTTTATACGAGCCAGCTATACCAACGGGCCGTTTGGCGGCGAACAACGAGCAACAGCTTCAAGACTACCTTGTGAAGGTTGTTCAATTCGAAAACCAACCCCCTGCCGCATGGAAAAAGCGCGTATTGCACTTCGGTGGTGGAGGAAATGCCTTTGAACAAGGACTTTTTTCAGGTTACTTAGACAACTACAAGCAGATTGTGCAAGACACCTGCTTCGGCGGAGATGTCTACAGTTTTTACAAAACCACTACCGAACCCATACAGCTAAATATGGGATCGCAGATCAGCGAATTGATTAATGGAGGGGTAAGTTTGATGACCTTTTTTGGTCATGCCTCGTCGACAGGTTTCGACATCAACATCGATTCTCCAGCCGACTACAACAACGAAGGCAAATATCCTCTGTTGATTGGAAACAGTTGCTATACGGGGAATATACACCTGCAGACTACCAATAGCGCCAGTGAAGTTTTCGTGCTCGCTCCCAATGCAGGCACCATCGGATTCATTGCAAAGCCCGATCTTGGCGCACCAACGTATTTGAATATTTGGACCGAAAATTTTTATCGCCAATTGTTTCAGCAAAGCTATGGCGCTTCGATCGGACAGTGCATGCAACGCGCCGTGCAAGCATTTCAAACACCCAATCAAACACTATTCAATACGAATACCATACTCACATTCTCACTGCATGGTGACCCTGCCTTGGTGCTCAACTCAGCGCCATTGCCAGACTATAGCATAGAGATCGATGAAGTGCTTTTTGAGCCTGAAAACGTCACCAATGAACTTGAGACATTCGATGTAAAAGTGGTTGTAAACAACATTGGGAAAGCCACGAACACCCCTTTCAGTGTTGAGTTAATTCGCCATTTACCAAATGGAATAGATACATCGCTGGTTCAACAGGTAAATGCCATTTACTTTAGAGACACGATTACTTTTACCCTTCCAATTGACCCCATCAATGGCATTGGGTTGAACCTTTTTGATGTCTTCGCAGACTACCCTTCTCAGCTTGTTGATGAGCTCAACGACATCAGCAACAACATTGTTTCTGGTAAAGAGCTGCTCATCACCAGTGGCAACCTCATTCCGGTTTACCCATACAATTTTGCCATTGAACCGAACAACAGCATCATCCTGAAAGCCAATACAGGCAATCCGTTCGCCGTTGAAAGTGCTTATCAGATGCAGCTAGACACGGTCGATACCTTCGATAGTCCGTTCCTTCAAACCTTTCAAACAACCCAAATTGGAGGAGTGATTCAATGGCCCATCACGACGACACTTGAAAACAACGTCGTTTATTTCTGGCGTGCAGCAGCAGTTGCTCCAATTGGACAAGAGACCATGTGGAGGATGCATAGCTTTCAATATTTAGCCGGTGAAAAAGGCTGGGGACAAGCGCATTTCGATCAATTTAAGAGTGTTACATTCTCAAAAATCAACTACAACGAAAATCAACAAACCTTCGATTTTGAAACCGGTACGGTTGACCTTAAATGCACCGTTTATGGCTTACCCGCCGATGTTTTCGAGCTCAACGGAACACGGTATCAGATTGATTTAGAAGTCATGGAATACGGCGGCTGCGGCAATACTCCCGCACTGCATGTCGCTGTGCTCGACCCCATTACCCTCGAGCCTTGGCAGACAAACTACAACAACTTATTTCCCGAAAATGATTTCGGAAATTTGATCGATTGCACCATCGGCCGAAACAGGCCTGAGAAATACTTTATTTTCAGACAGAACAACGCTTCAGAGCTCGAAGGGATGATCGACATGTTGACCAATCACGTTCCCGACGGACATCACATTCTCATATATACATGGAGGTACGCGAATTACGATGGCTGGGATGTCAATGCCCCAGGCGTTTATGATTTGTTCAACACCTTAGGCAGCACCCAAATAGGTCAAGGTCTTGACAGCGTTCCATTCATCTATTATGGCATCAAAGGAAATCCAAGTTCGGTCATAGAACAAGTCGGCACAGATATTTCTCAATTAATGGAAATCGTTGTGCCCCTATCTGGAAGTTTGGGTGTGGGGAATATCATAAGTCCGACCTTCGGCCCTTCATCACAATGGGAAGCCTTGTATTGGGAATTTGAACAAACCCCGAGCGACAGTGCAGGAATCCGCATAATGGGTCTCAACCCGCTGGCACAGGAGTTATTGGTAACAGACGCCATGCCGGGTGAGGTAACTGATCTCGCGACACTCGTTCCACCTGGAAGCTTCTCCAATTTAAGGCTGCGTGCTGATTTGATTGACCCGCAAAACCAGACCCCGCCTCAATTAAAGCGTTGGCAACTGTTGAGCGACCACGCGCCTGAATGTGCTCTGAACCCCTTGCGAGGATTTTACTTTCCAAAAGACACCATACAGCAAGGTGAGCCCCTTCCGATAGCCATAGCCATAGAGAACATTGGCGCGGTCGATATGGACAGTTTATTGGTTGGTTATCGCGTAATCGTTTCAGGGCAGGAGCCATTTGAAATACCTTACCCACGTCGCGACAGCTTGCGGGTGGGTGAAGTATTGCTCGACACATTGTACATCGATACACACGCATTTACAGGCGCCTTGACTTTGCGGGTTGAAGCCAACAAGCGCGACATAAACGGCATACCTGATCAAATGGAGCAATATGCATTCAACAACATTGCTGAGCTTCGCTTTTTCGTAATTGAGGATAAGATAAACCCCTTGTTGGACGTCACCTTCGATGGTCGGCACATACTCAATGGCGAACTCGTATCTCCTACACCCCTCATCTCAGCTTTGCTGGACGATGAAAACCCGTATTTTTTACTGAGCGAACCCGCCGATACCGCGAATTTCAAAGTCTTCATCACCCATCCAGGCGGAGTACAATACCCTGTTTATTTCAGTGATTTCACCGTCTTAAATTTTGTCCCAGCCACCGGCGCAAACAACAGGAGTCAGATTCAATACACACCTCGTTTTGAAGACAACGGCACCTACCGCTTGCTTGTACAAGCCCGCGACAAAAGCGGAAACACATCAGGTGATCGCGACTACCGCATTGATTTCGAGGTGAACACCAAGCCATCAATTACAGAAGTTGTCAACTACCCCAACCCATTCAGCACCCGCACCCAATTCGTATTCACCATCACCGGTACTCAGCCACCTGATGAAATGCTGATACGCATTATGACCGTGAGCGGCGCAGTAGTGCGAGAAATTCGTGCTGATGAGCTTGGGCCGCTGCGGATAGGCACCAACCGCACAGAGTTCTGGTGGGACGGCACAGATATGTTTGGCGACAGATTGGCAAATGGCATTTACTTATATACAGTACAGGCAAGACTTCGCGGACAGGATATGGATTTAAATTCAACCGATGCTGCAGGATTCTTCACCAAAGGTGTTGGGAAAATGTATCTTTTGCGATAATGCTTGAGAGAAAGTGTACGAAGGTCAAAAAATACTAAATCTTGAACCCAAAACGAAGGCCATAGCCATTCACATTGTACCTTTGTAAAAATTTAGAACTCATGTACCCTCCTGAATTAGTTGCCCCAATGAAGCAAGACCTTACACAGGTTGGCTTCGCCGAATTGATCTCTGCTGAAGATGTAGACAATGCATTGAAAACAGAAGGCACAACATTGGTGGTATTGAATAGTGTTTGTGGATGCGCGGCTGGTTCCATGCGTCCGGGAGTTAAATTGGCTTTGAACAACGCCAAATTACCAAATCACCTTACCACTGCATTTGCTGGTGTAGACCGCGACGCTGTAGATCGCGCGCGCAAATACATGTTGCCATACCCTCCGTCATCGCCTGCAATAGGCATTTTTAAAGATGGCAGATTGATGCACATGGTAGAGCGTCATCACATTGAAGGCCGATCAGCCGAAATGATTGCAGAGCATTTGAAAGCAGCGTTCGACGAATTCTGCTAAGCAAATCAAAATTTAAAAAAGACGGTTTTGGATATATTTCTGAGACCGTCTTTTTCATTGTACCCCTTTCTACGTTTATGATTTCGTATTTTCGTGGCTCAATTTACAGACTATGGCGCGAATACTCACTGGGGTGCAAAGCACAGGAACACCACACCTCGGAAATCTTTTGGGAGCAATTTTACCAGCAATTGAGCTGTCGAATCAGCCGGGGAACGACTCGTTTCTATTCATTGCCGATATGCACTCACTTACACAGATTAAGGATGGTGCTTTGTTACGAAATCACACCTATTCGGTCGCCGCAACATGGTTAGCTTGCGGGTTGGATCCAGAAAAAACTGTGTTTTACAGACAGTCGGACGTTCCTGAAGCAGCCGAACTGGCATGGATTCTTTCTTGTTATTTTCCATATCAACGATTGACCCTTGCGCACTCTTTTAAAGACAAAGCCGACCGCTTGGAAGATGTGAATGCCGGATTGTTTTATTATCCAATGCTCATGGCAGCCGACATTTTGCTGTACGATGCCAATGAAGTTCCTGTTGGGAAAGACCAACTGCAGCACTTAGAAATTACACGCGATGTCGCTTCTCGTTTCAATAACCAAATGGGAGAAACCTTCGTGATTCCAGACGCGCGTGTTCAGCAAGAAACCATGTATATCATCGGTACCGACGGGCAAAAGATGAGTAAGTCGAGAGACAACTTCATCAATATTTTTATTTCAGACAAAGAGTTAAAAGACACCATCAACAAGAAGATCGTAACAGATACTACACCGTTGGAAGAGCCGAAAGATCCCGATTCAGCAACCGTTTACCAGTTATACAAACTTGTCGCATCCGCCGATCAGGCGAACGAGATGGCAAGTAAGCTACGCGCTGGAGGCTACGGTTGGGGACATGCCAAGAAAGACTTGTTCGAAGCAATTTTAACGCGATTTCAGAAAGAACGCGAGATGTACAATTCGCTGATGTCTGACAAATCTCAAATAGACAATGTGCTTGCAAGCGGCGCCAAGAAAGCCCGTGTTGTAGCGCATGAAGTGTTAGGAAGAGCTCGTAAAGTAAGCGGTTTCGGACAATCGTAGAAAAATGTTTGCGGTTTCATGAACCACTCAGGAGTTGACGTGTACAGCGAGGTATATTTCAAATCCGAACAACATGAAACGAGCATTATTTATCATCGGCCTGCTATGCAGCAACCTACTATTTGCCGCTGACCACGAAGTACAACTCAAGAGCAGCATAAACCAAGTAATCGTTTATCAGCAAGGTGCTCAAGTAGAGCGCACAGCCAAAGCGCTCATTCAACCTGGCATCAACCTCGTTATATTTGGCGGTTTGCCAACATCACTTGACCCCAACCTCATCCGCTTTAGCGGGAAAGGAGATTATCAGGTACTTGCGACCTATCACCGCATGAACGTTGATACCATTTCAGGCAAAGACATCCCGAAGAAAAGCAACGAACTGGCGCTACGTCGCAATGAGCTACAAGCCAAAATTGACCGAGAAAACGGTTGGTTAGTCATTTACGACAAAGAAGAAATCATGCTTCAGTCG
>JANRAA010000316.1 GCA_030728235.1 Flavobacteriales bacterium | reverse complement strand
CAATAAATCGTGAGCCGGATTGGGATGGATGGCTACAACTCCTTGTGCATCAACCTCTTCTACATCAGTAACTACGACTTCAATACAAGCAGAGGTTTCAGCACAACCATTTTTGGTAACAACAACGGCGTAGCTCCCAGTTAATAAAGGTGTAAAACTCTGACCAGTAGCTCCTTGCACTGGCGCATCATTGTTGTTGCAGTCTATCCACTGCCATGTGGCGCTACCTTGAGAAGATGTCAGTGTGTTAGCGTTCAAAGTGACATCTGCTGATATAGTCGTTACCGAAGCATTCAAGCTAGATACTGGGGAAGCTTCACCACATTGATTGCTAGCGCTCACCGATATAATGCCTCCAGATGCACCAGCAGTTAGCGTTATTGAGTTGGTATTCGACGTACCCAACCAACCTCCTGGTAGAGTCCATTCATAACTATCAGCCCATTGCTGATCGGTTACTGTATAGGTGACGCTTTCACCAGAACAAACGGCATTAATACCTTGAATGGCTCCGAGAGCCGTTGGAGGCGAGCATTGACTAAATTTCACCAAACACCGATCTTGTGTACCTTGAGAAGTTAAGAGAGACTGAGAATTCGGTGAAAGATCAAAGTCGATGCTGCCATAAAAAATTCCCGCCATGATTAGATTTTCATCGATATCGACCAGGAGATTAATGCCCGCACAATATGAATTGAACGCTCCGAAGTCTACGACCCATTCAAACATGCCTTGTGAATCCAACTTGCATATCATACCGTGGTTGTAGCTGGTTAGAGTTGAAAGTGAAAACTCGCCGTTGCCAGGATCGAAATCTACGGTGTCGTTAAATCCTCCGGTGAAGAAAACGTTATCATCGCTATCAACTGCTAAACCTGAAGCCCAATCGAGTTCAAGCCCCCCTATTTGACGCGTCCAAACATGAATACCAGCTGAACTCCAACGACTAATAAAAATATCGGATGAACCGAAAGATGTAAACTCATCTGAATTGACACCCGGATCAGCGTCTATGGTATCAACAAATGACCCACCCAAAAATAAATCTCCGGTTGCACTCAATGCAAAAGCATCTTTCGAGAGGCTTATATTGCTGTCTAACAATCGAGCCCATTGAAAATCCCCACTGGCATCGAGCTTCATAACAAAAGTACTAATCAAACTAGGAGCGGGTGTAAGTTCAAAAGCTCCAGAACCTGGATCAAAATCGACAGGTGCTGTGCCCGAAAACTGTCCGTGCAAATACAAATTACCACTTGGATCAACTCTAACGCCTCTACCGAACTCATTTCCACTTCCTTGATTGTAATCGTTGAGCTTTTTCACCCATTGAAAAGTTCCGTCGGAAGACAGCTTCAAAATAAACATGTCGCGTGTGCCGAAGGTAGCTGAAAGCAACGTCTCGCCAGGACCAGCATCAAAATCTATAAGAGGTCCAAAAAAATCACCGGTAACGTAAACAGAACCGTCATTATCAACAGCAATACCTTTTCCAGACTGCGCAGATCCTGTTCCGATCCTTTGTGCCCAAACCAAATCTCCATCGGAACTGTATTTGGCAATGAAGATGTCACCAGCTCCTTGTCCTCCTGTTGCATTCAACTCATATATACCGTCACTTGGATCGAAATCTGTAAGTCCATCCATTCGACCTGTGATATAGATGCTACCTTCAGAGTCAACCGCCAAATCTTCAACAAATTGCCCGAGGCTTCCCCCAATTTGTTTTACCCATAAAAAATCGCCATCCGCACTCGTTTTCCAAATGAACACGTCAACGTTACCTGTGCTGGTTAGCACCACTTCGCTTGTAGGAGATGGATCAAAGTCTGTTGGATTATCAAAGCGGCCAGTCATAATGACGTTGCCATCTGAATCTGTGGCCGTTGAGGCAATACTCGTAAAGCCAGAATTTGGTTGTTGAGTATTGACTGCCCATAACGTTGATTGTGCGTTTACTTCAAAAACCATGCACAGCAATGCAGTAAAAATTGCAAAAACAGACTTCATAAAACAGAGGGGATTAGACGACAAGTATAGAAAAATTTGGGGGACATTGTTACGTATTTGTTTCTTGTTGGTTCTGAGCAAAGAAAAAGCTGAAACTTCAATAAGTGTAAAGTAGGCAATGGATGCTCACGCGTATAACCTCACGGCCCTGTGCCCGAAAAAAGAATAGAGAGCACTTTTGCTCCCTATTCCAATCCAAATACAATATATGAAGTACTCTCCGTTAGCAGATTCGAAAATCTACTAAGCGAAAAAGCGAGGTTATTCTGTTACATAAAAAGGAAAATTAGCTGTCGCTACTTTGTTTTTCCCATCGCTGATATAAAC
>JANRAA010000315.1 GCA_030728235.1 Flavobacteriales bacterium | reverse complement strand
GTAGCCAAGCTCCTCGATACTACCGATCCGCTCGAACGTTCTATTTTACTCGACGAACTCAAATCAGCGGAAGAGGTTACGGATAAGTATGAAATCGAAATCGCCAACTATCTAACCGAACTGGCAAAAGAAGAAATGTCGCCGAATACAAGTGTGCGCGTGCGCGGACTGCTAACCGCTGCCAATGACCTCGAGAAAATTGGTGACATATACTACCAAATCGCAATGAATTTGGAGAACAAGAACACGAAGAAGGTGTACTTTGTCCCAAAACAACGCCAAAATCTTAAAAGGATGTGTCTGCTCCTTGAAGATGCATTCGATACAATGCTCGAAAACCTTGATGACTCTGCCGAAATGGTTACACTCGAAAAAGCTAGGTCAAAAGAAGAAGCAATCAACCAACTTCGAAATGAACTTCGGAACAAACACTTGAAAGACATCGGGAAAGGAAGGTATTCACTTGAAAGCGGACTCTTTTATAGTGATACTTTCACTGCAATGGAGGAAATCGCGGATCACATTATCAGCGTTTCTGAAGGTCTAGCAGGTAAATTCTAGTTTGGCTTCACGAACGTGTTCGAATAAACAATGTTCGATCGATTGAAGTCGCGGTCGATCAATTGAATTTCAAATCTGCACGTGTCAAATAAAGTCGTCAAATAATAAATGGGCATCTCAACCGTGATATCTCCTACCAAAGCCGGGTTTTGTCCCGACGGACTTACCTCTGGTACCCGATAATAAAACGGAATCTGCCCTTCTGCCGGATCCAACTCGATGGTCGTCCATTCTCCCATCTGCAGTTCCTGATACTCCAAAAATAGGTTGTAGTAGTACTCGCACGTATCCGGACAAAATGGAGGAAGGGTGTCTGTTTGTCCCAAGCCTATATTCCCATCACCATCGGTGAAAGATATTGTTAACGCCCCACTGTTGTTGGTGGTTGTGAGTGATTTGAATGTTATAGCGGGCTCAATTGGATATTCAGCGCGCTCCAAACAACCAACAACAAAAACACTAATCAACAACAGAAATCCTAAGATTGGTTTCATGAATGAATTACTTTCACGTTTCGAAATGAGAGATCTTCTAATACAACAACTGAAAGGTATCAAATCCAAAGAAGACTTCACCGATTTGGCAATTCAAATATTTCGATATCAAGCCAATCATTGTGAAGTCTACAAAGAATATGTATCTCTTTTGGGTTGTCGTGTGAATGATATACAGTCTGTTGAGCAGATTCCCTGCCTTCCCATTGAGGTTTTTAAAAAACGACGTGTTTTCTCTTCAGGCGATGTCGACATAGAATTCACTAGCAGCGGCACAACAGGAGATGCCGTTTCTACGCACTTTGTAAAAGACATAGAAAACTACCGGTGGAGCTTTTTGCAATCGTTCAAATTACACTACGGTAAACCTGAAAACTATGTCATACTCGGACTGCTGCCCTCATACCTAGAAAGGTCGGGCTCTTCGCTTATTTATATGGTCGATGAATTGATTCGGTTGAGCAACAGTGAGGTGTCGGGTTTCTACCTAGATAACCATGCCGATTTGATCAAAACCCTTGATAAACTCAAAGCCGCAAAGCAGAAGGTGCTGTTAATCGGTGTTTCTTATGCGCTGCTCGACTTGGCAGAAATCTACCAAACGAAGTTTCCAGAATTGATTGTGATGGAAACAGGGGGTATGAAGGGGAGAAGAAAAGAATTGGTCCGTTCCGAACTACATGAGATTTTGAAAGAAGCATTTGGCGTAAACGCGATTCACAGTGAATACGGAATGACTGAATTGCTTAGCCAAGCCTATTCTCATGGAAATGGGGTTTTTCATTGCCCGCCATGGATGGATGTCTTCATTCGCGAAATTGATGACCCTTTCTCAATGTCAAAAGATGGCGTAACTGGAGGTGTAAATATTGTCGATCTAGCCAATATCGATAGCTGCAGCTTCATCGCTACCTCCGACTTAGGGAAGAAACTAGGTGATGGATTTGAGGTTTTAGGTCGATTCGATAACTCTGATGTCCGTGGATGCAATTTGTTAATCAACTAACCAATGCAACCAAACGCAGCATTCTGGTGTCTTACCCTTAAACCCATCTGTTTTGAGTACTTAAATAGAGTTGAGTGTTTTCTTCCAGGTTTACTTTCAACTCATGATTTCCAAGATAACAATGGAGCCGAACAGGCTCCATTGTTGTTTTATCGAAAAATGAAAGATATATCTTATTGTTAACATGAATTACTTGCAACTCTAAACATGGAAGAGTAGTTTCGCCGCAAATCGAGACTCGGGTTTCTGATGGACTTCCTAATCATGATCTTGGGC
>JANRAA010000314.1:12238-12780 GCA_030728235.1 Flavobacteriales bacterium | reverse complement strand
ATGAAATGCAAGTAACACGAGAACAAGTACTTGAGGCATTGAGTCATGTCGTTGAACCCGATTTGAAGAAAGATATCATCTCTTTAAATTTAGTTGAAGACCTGCAAATTGAAGGCAATACCATCCGCTTTAAGGTGAAGGTAAGCAACCCAGCCATGCACAGCAGAAAACGCATGGAAGAGGCATGTGAATTCACCCTGCAACGCATCTTGGGCGAGGTGTCGGTAGACGTGCAGGCGATCGCTCTTGAGAAAAAGGAACAAACGGCTGAAACACGTCGTGTGCTGCCAGGTGTGAAACACATTGTTGCTGTTGCATCTGGAAAAGGTGGCGTGGGGAAGTCTACTGTTGCTGCCAATCTTGCAGCCGGACTAGCAATGCGTGGGTTTTCAGTCGGACTGGTTGATGCAGATATCTACGGTCCAAGTGCACCCATCATGTTCGATTTGCGGGATGAGAAGCCTTCGTCGATAGAAGTTCACGGAAAACAATACATCCAACCGGTAGAAAACTACGGGGTCAAGGTGCTGTCGATAGGCTTT
>JANRAA010000314.1:5416-12228 GCA_030728235.1 Flavobacteriales bacterium | reverse complement strand
CTTTTTTGCCGACGACTCGCAGGCCATCGTATGGCGCGGACCAATGGCAGCGAAGGCTTTGGGACAACTTTTTACTGATGCGTGGTGGGGCGACCTCGACTACATGATTGTTGATTTACCCCCGGGAACAGGCGATATCCACCTCTCATTGGTGCAGCAAGTGCCACTTACAGGCGCGGTCATCGTTTCTACTCCTCAAGATGTCGCTCTCGCGGATGCGAAAAAAGGGGTGTCGATGTTTCAACTCGATAGCATCAAGGTTCCAGTACTCGGAATCATCGAAAACATGTCGTTTTTCACCCCGCCGGATATGCCCGACAAGCGGTATTATATCTTCGGGCAAGATGGAGCACGGCAATTGGCCTCCAAATTGGATGTGCCATTTTTGGGTGAACTGCCTATTGTGCAGGGCATACGCGAGGCTGGCGATGTCGGTCGTCCAGCTGTTTTACAAGAAGATACACCCGCAGCGAAAGCATTTTCAATCATATTGGATAACTTTGTAAAAGAGGTCAACGCCCACGTTGCTATGAAAGAATCTCATATCCAATGAAATTAGAGAACATGTCAGACATCGAAACCCGCATCAATGCGGCATTGAATGAGATCAGACCCTATCTTCAAGCTGATGGCGGAGATATCTCATTGCTCGAAGTAACCGATGACAACCGCGTGGTTGTTGAACTACACGGAGCTTGCTCATCATGCAACATGAGCTTTATGACCATGCGCGCCGGAGTTGAAGAAGCCATTAAATCGGCAGCCCCACAAATTGTGGAAGTTGTGGCTGTGAATCACCTCAACCAACAAGCAACAGTTAACTGAGAATTGAACATTCCAGTGCGCATTTTGTTGTTGTCGGCAGGTGACCGAAATCACCTTAATTAGTCGCTCTTTTTAAGTACTTTTGCGAGAAATTTTGCAGGAATGATCGAAACAGATATCCTGATTATCGGTGCGGGTCCATGCGGCCTGTTTACCGTGTTCGAGGCAGGATTATTAAAGCTACGTTGTCACTTGATTGACGCGTTACCACAGGCAGGCGGACAATGTACCGAAATCTACCCGAAGAAGCCTATCTATGATATTCCGGCTTATCCGGAAATCCTTGCTGGCGATTTGGTTGAAAATCTGATGAAACAAGCAGAACCTTTCAAGCCAGGTTTTACCTTGGGTGAACGTGCCGAAACGATTGAGAAAACAGACGATGATAAGTTCATCGTTACCACAAACCGCGGGACACAGCACATCGCCCCTGTTATTGCAATAGCAGGTGGATTGGGATGCTTTGAACCGCGAAAACCACCTGTAGCCAATTTGGCCGATTACGAAGATCGCGGGGTAGAATACATCATTAAAGATCCTAACTTCTACAAAGGAAAGAATGTCGTAATAAGCGGTGGGGGCGACTCTGCGCTAGATTGGACGATCTTTTTAGCTGAGGGTGTGGCAAACCACGTGACGTTGATTCACCGTCGGAATTCTTTCCGCGGACATTTAGATAGCGTGCAGAAGGTTATGGACATGGCAGCGTCGGGCAAGATACGTTTGGTGACCGATGCAGAGGTGGTCGACATCACAGGAGAAGGAAAGGTAGAAGGCATCGTTGTTGACCACGAGAAAGAAGGCAAAATAAACATTGCATGTGATCACTGGGTGCCGTTGTTCGGTTTGTCGCCGAAGCTAGGTCCGATCTCTGATTGGGGCTTGAGCATCACCAAGAACGCTATCGATGTTGATACTTTCGACTACAGCACGAATGTTCCTGGCATCTACGCCATTGGCGATATCAATAACTACCCAGGTAAGTTGAAGTTGATCCTGTGTGGCTTCCACGAAGCGACGTTAATGGTTCAATCAGCATTCAAGCGCATCTATCCTGATAAGAATTACGTATTGAAATACACCACTGTCAACGGTGTTGAGGGTTTTTAATTGGCTGACATGGGAATTATTAAAGTCACTGTGATCGACCGTGAAGGTCAACCGCATGAGTTGGATGCTCCAACCGACATGAATATGAACATGATGGAGCTGTGCAAAAGCTACGAGCTGCCTGTTGAGGGCACTTGCGGCGGCATGGCGATGTGTGCTAGCTGCCACATGTACCTCGAATCCGACACCGATTTACCTGAGAAGTCGGATGCGGAAGAAGACATGCTCGACCAAGCGTTTTTTGTAAAGAGCAATAGTCGACTCGGCTGTCAGATTCACCTTGCAGATAGCATGGATGGAATGGTGGTGCGTCTTGCTGAAGTTGGAAGTTAATCCAATAACTCGATATTTTTCAAGCGACCACTTTCAATTACCTTGTGCAGGTAGGGAAGTGTGCGCGCTTGTGCCAGCGATTCCAGATGTCCGGGATGGTGGCAATCTGACCCGATAAAATCTACCCAGCCTCTATCAATCAACGTTTCACCAGCTTTTTGCACTTGTGGCGAATATCCACCTGTGAGTGAGTTGATGTTGAGTTGGATGAAGACGTCACGATCAATGAGGTCTTTGATTTTATTCAATTCTTTGTGCCAAAAGACATAACGCTCTGCATGCGCCAAAACAGGTTGGTAGCCTGCCATTTGAAGCTTAAAAAGCACCGATTTGAGCATGATGGGCTCACTCATAAACGGCAACTCAAAAAGCACGTATTTCTTGCCAAAGGTCAAGATGTCGTTGTTGTCGATCAAATTGCTAAAGTGCTCATCTAAAAAGTACTCAGCAGCGGCTTCTATCTGCAAAGGGATGCCTGCTTTTCTCGCTGCCTCTTGCACACGCTGCAGTCCAGACAGTATGATGCCACTGTCGTTGCGGTAATAGTCGACCATTACGTGAGGCGTGGTGATGACTTTCTTATACCCCAGTTCTGAAAATCGGTTGAGCAGGGCAAGGGTTGCGTCTAGGTTTGGTGAGCCATCGTCTATTCCCGGAATGAGGTGCGAATGCATGTCGGCACCCACCAAACTCAAATCAATGGGTTCGAGGTTACCGCGTTTGGAGAAAAGACGTTGGATAAATGACATGTTGGGTAAAAATACAATATTCAGTGGGCTATGAATAGTGTTTCTTGTAGTATTCCTGATAATTGCCGCTGGTGATGTGGTTCAGCCAATCGCTGTTTTCAAGATACCATTTGATGGTCAGGCGCAAACCTTCTTCAAAGGTCACACTTGGTTTCCACCCCAGTTCTGTTTGCAGTTTCGCAGCGTCTATAGCGTATCGGTGATCATGTCCGGCGCGATCTTGCACAAAAGTCACCAACCCGCGCGATGTGCCGATAGGGCGTTGCAATTGGGTGTCAACTTCGTCGCATAGAAAGTGAACCAGGTCGATGTTTCGCCACTCGTTTCCACCGCCAATGGCGTAAGTATCGCCCGTTTTCCCTTGATGGTAAATCAAATCGATGGCTGCTACGTGGTCGTCGACCCAAAGCCAATCGCGGACATTGATTCCTTCTCCGTAAACCGGTAAAGATTTTTCCTGCTTGATGTTGTTGATCATCAATGGAATGAGCTTTTCAGGAAATTGGTGACTGCCGTAATTGTTCGAACAGTTCGAAATTAAAATCGGCAGATGATAGGTATGATGGTATGCCCGCACCAAATGGTCGGCACTGGCTTTTGATGCAGAGTACGGACTGCGCGGGTCGTAGGCTGTAGTCTCGGTGAAGAAACCCTCATCGGTTAGCGATCCAAATACTTCGTCGGTTGAAATTTGGTAGAACTTCCCACCATCCGCGCGGTATGCGCGATACGCATTGAGAAGGACACCTGTTCCGAGCACATTTGTCTTTACAAACGACATCGGGTCGCTGATGGAGCGGTCGACGTGGCTTTCAGCGGCAAGGTGGAAAACGCCTTCAAATTTAAACTGTTCGAAAAGAGCATTCACCTGCTTAGCATCGCAGATATCGCCTTTTGCAAAACGGTAATTCGGGGCATTTTCAACATCGCGTAGGTTCTCCAGATTGCCAGCATACGTTAGCAAATCGAGGTTTACAACGAGTGTGTCGGGGTAATTTTTAACGAGACGACGTACCAAGTGAGAGCCAATAAATCCTGCTCCTCCGGTAACTAGCAATGCGCGTTTAAAATCCCCTGTCGCCATGCTTATAAGCTCCAGTAAACTAAGTCTTTGATGTCGTTGCGGAACAAACCTTTGATATCAACCAACACCCCTTTGTCGTCGCACATAAGCGCTTTGAAATCATCTTCGGTGTAGTTCATATATTCTTTGTGGTTCACTGCAACGATAACTGCATCGTACGATCCCATTTTTGGTGCTGGAAGCAGGTCGATGTCGTACTCGTGTTTCACTTCTTCTGGCTCAGCATGCGGATCAATAACATCTACGTGCATTGAGAAAGAAGTCAGTTCACGAATCACATCAATCACTTTCGAGTTGCGGATGTCGCTTACGTTTTCTTTAAACGTAGCACCCATAACAAGCACACGTGCATCGAGAATGTTTTTGCCTTGTTCCAAAATGCGCTTCACGGTTTGTTTACCGACATAAAAGCCCATGCTGTCGTTCACGTATCTACCAGAGTTGATAACGCGAGCGTGGTAGCCCAGTTTGCGTGCCTTGTGAGTCAAGTAGTACGGGTCAACGCCTATGCAGTGTCCGCCCACCAAACCTGGTGTGAAGTTCAAGAAGTTCCACTTGGTACGTGCACATTCCAAAACGTCGTAGGTATTGATGCCTACACGGTTCAAAATGATGCTCAATTCGTTGATCAAAGCGATGTTTACGTCGCGTTGTGTGTTTTCGATGATCTTGCTTGCCTCAGCTGTTTTGATGCTTGCTGCGCGGTGCACTCCAGCGTCGATAACGATTTCGTAAACTTTGGCAATCTCTTCACGGCTTTCGTCGTCGCAACCTGCAACCACTTTCACAATCGTGCGGATGGTGTGCTCTTTATCACCTGGATTGATACGTTCAGGAGAGTATCCGATTTTGAAATCGACACCTGTCTTTAGTCCAGAAAGCTCTTCCAAAACTGGAGCGCAATCATCTTCAGTGCATCCAGGATATACGGTCGACTCATAAATAACATAGTCGCCTTTTTTCAATGCTTGACCTACGCTGCGAGACGCCGAAAGCACAGGGCCCAAATCGGGTTGGTTGCTAGCGTTGATCGGAGTTGGAACAGCGATAACGAAGAACTGCGCATTTTTAAGGTCTTCTGGGTTTGCCGTGAACGTAATATCACACCCGTCGAAAGCGCTTGAAGAAAGCTCATTTGAAGGGTCGATGTTCTGTTGCATTTGAGCAACCCTTTTCGGATTGATATCAAACCCAATCACTTTTATGCTTCGCGCAAATTCAAGGGCGATAGGTAATCCTACGTAGCCAAGGCCGACAACAGCCATGGTGGCTTCTTTTTTTCGTAGTTTTTCGTAGATCATCATAGTATACTTGATGCAAGTTTATGCACGTTTCCGTTTTCTAAGCGATATTTTTCATTGCTTTCCGGACATATCGCGATTCCGTTAGCGTCAAATTCTAAGCGATGGCCAAACTCACTCATCCAACCGAGGTGGCGAGCAGGATTGCCAACAAGCAGGGCGTAAGGAGGTACGTTTTTCGTTACTACAGCACCTGCTCCTATAAAGGCATATTCGCCGATATCATGTCCGCATACAATCGTTGCATTGGCACCAATTGTAGCTCCTTTTTTGACAGTCGTCTTTGCGTAGCTTCCACGGCGATTTACCGCACTACGTGGATTGACAACGTTGGTAAACACGCACGATGGACCGAGAAAAACATCGTCTTCACAAATCACACCTGTGTATATGGATACATTGTTTTGCACCTTCACGTTGTTGCCAAGCACCACCTCTGGTGAGATGACAACATTTTGTCCGACGTTGCAGTTTTTACCCAACACAGCACCCGGCATGATGTGCGAAAAATGCCAAATCTTAGTTCCTTCACCTATGGTGCAACCGGCGTCTACAAGTGCTGTATCGTGAACAAAGTAATCCATTAAGCTTTGTTGTACTTATCGAATGATTTATGCTCGCTCTTGTACAATTCCTCAGAAGTTAGGCTTTTGAAGTATTCGTACGTTATTTTTAATCCTTCAGCGCGCGACACTTTTGGTTCCCAACCAAGAATCTCTCTTGCGCGGGTGATGTCTGGCTGACGTTGCTTTGGGTCATCAACAGGCAAATCACGGTACACAACTTTTTGCGTTGTGTTGGTCAGCTTGATGATTTCTTCTGCGAATTCTGCGATGGTGATTTCATCGGGGTTACCAATGTTCACTGGCTCAGCGTAGTCAGACATCAGCAAACGGTACAAACCATCTACCAAGTCGGCAACATAGCAAAAACTGCGCGTTTGTGATCCATCACCAAAAACGGTAAGGTCTTCACCGCGCAAAGCTTGTCCGATAAATGCCGGCAAAACACGTCCGTCATTCAGTCGCATCCGCGGACCGTAAGTATTGAAAATCCGCGCAATGCGGGTCTCAACACCGTGAAAAGTATGGTAAGCCATGGTAATGGCCTCTTGAAAGCGTTTTGCTTCATCGTACACTCCACGTGGGCCAACAGGGTTTACATTTCCCCAGTATGATTCTGTTTGCGGGTGTACCATTGGGTCGCCATACACTTCAGAAGTAGAGGCGATAAGCACCCGAGCTCCTTTTTGACGTGCCAATCCAAGGCAGTTGTGAATTCCCAGAGAACCTACCTTCAGTGTTTGAATTGGGATTTTCAGATAGTCAATCGGACTTGCAGGAGAGGCGAAATGAAGAATGTAATCGAGTTCACCAGGAACATGAACGTATTTGCTCACATCATGATGAT
>JANRAA010000314.1:0-5406 GCA_030728235.1 Flavobacteriales bacterium | reverse complement strand
TTTCGATACATCGTGGTGGTAAAACTCAAAATGTTCCTCTGGCATAAGGTGTTCGATGTTCTTGAGGTCACCCGTGATGAGGTTATCCATGGCGATGACATGAAAGCCCTTCGCTAAGAAATAGTCACACAAGTGAGAACCTAAGAAACCGGCTGCACCGGTGATGAGGACACGCTTCATACCCAATGTTATTTAGAAATTGAGTGAATGGTTTCTCTTCCAACACTCTTATAATGGTAGCCTAATTCACGCATTTTTTCGAGATCATACAAGTTACGACCATCAAAAATTGCTTTGTTATTGAGCTTTTCTGTGATGATATCGAAGTCTGGTGTGCGGAATACCGACCATTCAGTGCAAATCAACAACGCGTCAGCATTTTCAAGTGCTTCGTATTGCGTTGTTGCATATTGAATGCGATGACCGAGGAGTTTGCGGACATTCTCTGTTGCTTCGGGGTCAAAAGCAATTACATCGGCTCCTTCGTTGATCAATTTTTCAATCATGTACAACGAGGGCGCTTCGCGGATGTCGTCGGTTTCAGGCTTGAATGCCAATCCCCAAATTGCGATGCGGACACCTTTTAGGTTGCCATGGAAATACTCTTTCATAGGTTGGAACAATACCGTTTTCTGGTCGTTGTTCACATCCATCACTGCTTCGAGGATTTCGAATTTGAATCCGTTTTCTTTGCCTGATTTAGCGAGGGCTTGAACATCTTTAGGGAAACAGCTACCGCCATAACCGATGCCAGGGAAAAGGAAACGCTTTCCGATACGTGTGTCGGTGCCCATTCCGATGCGCACTTGGTCTACATCTGCTCCTACTTTTTCGCAGAAGTTTGCGATCTCATTCATGAAAGTGATCTTCATGGCAAGGAAGGCATTCGCCGCGTATTTGGTCAGCTCTGCAGATTTCTCATCCATGAAGATGAGCGGATTTCCTTGACGCACAAACGGACGGTACAGTTCTTCCAAAACCTTCCGCGCACGCTCTGAGCTAACGCCCACTACAATGCGGTCAGGCTTCAAAAAATCGTCTACTGCGAACCCTTCACGAAGGAATTCAGGGTTTGAAACCACATCGAAAGGCACATTGCAGTTCTCGGCAATCGCAGCGCGTACTTTTTCGGCAGTTCCTACTGGCACAGTGCTTTTGTCGACGATAACCTTGTAGTCTTTTATCAATCGTCCGAGTTGCTCTGCAACACCGAGGACGTATGACAGATCCGCAGATCCATCTTCACCAGGAGGCGTTGGCAGTGCCAGGAAAAATATTTTTGAATCTTCAATTACGTCTTCAATGTCGTGTGTGAAACTCAAACGTCCCGCTTTCACGTTGCGTTCGAAAAGGACATCCAAATGAGGTTCGTAAATCGGCACCTCACCGTTGCGCATGCGTTCAACTTTGTCTTTGTCGATGTCTACACACACGACAGTGTTTCCAGTTTCGGCCAGACATGTTCCTGTAACCAGGCCAACGTATCCCGTGCCAATAACAGCAATATTCATCTTAAGGTTGTATAAATTGTCTTACAGCATGGGTGATATGCTGCAATTGATTTTCGTCTAATTCAGTGTGCATCGGCAATGAGATAACATGTTTGCACAAGTCTTCAGTCACCGGGAAGTCGCCTTCTTTATAGCCCAAATTCAAAAATGCCTTCTGCAAGTGAAGCGGCACAGGGTAGTAAATCATGGCAGGAATGCCTTGATCGCTCAGGTGTTTTTGCAGGCCAGCGCGGTCAACGCCATCCAACACCAACGTGTATTGGTGGAATGTATGTGTTGATTTCGGGTCGCGATAAGGAGTTGTAATCCCTTTCAAATCTGCAAATGCTGCGTCGTAGTAATCGGCAGCAGCTATGCGTGCATCGCAATAGGTGTCGAGGTGGCGCAACTTCACACGCAAAATGGCAGCTTGCATGCTGTCGAGGCGTGAGTTGATGCCCACAAAATCGTGGTAGTAACGCACCTTCATGCCGTGATTGGCAATCTGACGTGCTGCTTCTGCTAGGTCGTCGTCGTTGGTGTACAATGCACCACCGTCGCCGTAGCAACCTAGGTTTTTTGAAGGGAAGAAAGAGGTGCAACCGAAGTCAGACATCGTTCCAGCTTTCTTAACAGTACCATCCGCTTTGCGGTAGTCAGAAGAAATGGCTTGTGCGGTGTCTTCAATAATGTAAATGTTGTGTTCAGCAGCGATGGCTGAAATCTCGTCCATGTCGGCACATTGGCCAAACAAGTGAACAGGCACGATCACACGGGTGCGTGGCGTAATAGCAGCACGTACAGCAGCAGGATCCATGTTGAACGTCTTCGGGTCCACATCCACGATTACCGGTTTGTAACCCAAAAGAGCGATCACTTCAACGGTTGCGATGAACGTGAAATTCGGTGTTATTACCTCATCGCCAGGCTGCAAACCAAGCGCCATCATGGCAATTTGAAGTGCATCTGTGCCGTTGGCACAAGGTATAACGTGCTTCACGCCCAGGTAAGCCTCAAGATCTTCTTGAAAGCCCTTTACTTCAGGGCCGTTGATGAATGCTGCAGAGCGCACAACGTCTAAAACAGCGTTGTCGATTTCCTCTTGAATGTGTTGGTATTGACCTTTAAGGTCGACCATTTGGATGTCCTTCATTTCAATGATGACTGAATTCGGCGCGAATATACTTTATTCTGCGCAGACGGTCGAATCTTGGCAACTGTTTTCACCGTCCTTTTCTGCCTTATTGAAGGTGGTTTTCCTTCTCTGAAGCGCAATATTTGGAGAAAACTTGGTGGGTACCTTCATTACTTAATCTTACTTTTACATCCATGAAGAATGTATTGTTGCTGATTTTATCGGTTGTGAGCATCGGTCTTTCCGCGCAGCGGGATGTCAAAGATTCCGTGCTTTTTAGTCCGCATTTTAGCTTTTCATACGCCCATCAATTCCCTGCAGGGGATATGGAGCAACGATTTGGCGCCAATTCAAATGTAGGCTTCGCCTTCAATGTGAAGACTACAAAGAATGTCTTTTACGGTGTTGAATGGGGCTTTATTACAGGCAACAAAGTGCACGAACCGGGTTTGATGCAGAACTTGCTCACCACCAACAATGAAATCATCGATTCAGAGGGTAAGATAGCCGATGTGATCGTTCAAGAACGCGGTTACACCCTAACCTTTACCGGTGGTAAATTGTTCTCTTTGAGCAAGGTGAATAAGAACAGTGGCATCTTGTTGAAAGGAGGGATAGGCTATATGCAACACAAAATCCGCCTTGAAACGCAGATTCACGACGTGCCTCAGTTGCAAGATGAGTACATCAAAGGGTACGATCGGTTGACAAACGGAATTGTGTTGTCGCAGTTTGCTGGCTATTACCACATGAGTTCAAATCGGTTTGCGAATTTTTATTTGGGGGTAGAGGCTTTTGAAGGATTTACGGCTGGCCGGCGATCGTTTAACTTCGATACCCAAGAAGTAGATAATGCAGCACGGCGCGATATTTTGGTGGGCGTTCGTGCTGGGTGGTGCATACACATATACAAACGCACCTACCGCGATTTTTACTACGATTGATGAGGTTTTTATACACCCTGAGCGTCGTTTTTTATGGGTTAGCGATTCGTGTTGCCAGTCTTTTCAATGGCAAGGCGAAGTTGTGGATTCGCGGACGTGCAGCATGGCAGCAAGAGATGGCAACAAAGCTTGGTTCACGAACCGGGTGGTTGTGGATGCATTGTGCATCGTTGGGCGAGTTCGAGCAAGGACGACCCATTTTAGAAGAAATTAAAAGGCAGCATCCCCAGCAATTGATTTTGCTGACTTTTTACTCCCCTTCGGGTTATGAAATTCGGAAAAATTGGGCTGGCGCCGATGCGATAACCTACTTGCCACTTGATACGCCTCGCAACGTGTCGAAGTTGGTTCAAATGATCAATCCCATTGCGGTTATTTTCGTGAAATACGAGTTCTGGTACAATTTGCTTTTTGAGTTGAAGTACCGACATGTGCCAACAATACTGGTGTCGGGAGTCTTCAGGTCTGATCAGCTATTCTTTCGCACGTATGGAAAGTTTGCTCGCAGGGCCATGCAGGCCTTTCAAAGGGTATTTGTCCAAGATGAGCAAAGTGCTGAGCTTGCCCGTCAACTCACGTTGGATGTTGAGGTAGCGGGCGATAGCAGGTTCGATCGTGTGCTGGAGATCGTATCTCAAGAAGGCATAGATGATCTGGAAGTGTTTTGCAAAGATTCGCGCGTGGTTATGGTTGGCAGCTCGTGGCAGGCTGAAGAAGAGGCCATGAAGCAGTTTGTTGTCGACCCGCGAAAGCCAGGCGATGTGAAGGTAGTGTTGGTACCACATGAAGTGGGTGCCGACAAGATGCAGCGCCTCCAGCAATCAATTCCGGGGTCGGTATTGCTTTCAGTTTATGATCGCACAAGCAGTGCGGATGTCCTCATTGTTGATCGCATCGGCTACCTTTCACGTGCCTATCGGTATTGCACCATTGCCGTTTTGGGTGGAGGTTTTGGAAAAGGAATCCACAACTTACTTGAAGCTGCGGTATATGGCAAGCCCGTTGTGTTTGGGCCGAAGCATCAAAAGTTTCACGAAGCGGGCGGATTGATAGCGGCGGGTGGAGGCTTTTCGGTGCAAGACGCATCAGCACTTAATGACATGTTAATCAGAATGTTGAGTCGTGAAGATGCTTTGAGAGCAGCAGGCGAGGCAGCGGAGGAGTATGTGAGCAACCATGCAGGCGCGACACAAAAAGTGATGAATTATTTATCTGAAAGACAGCTAATTAAGTCTTGAAGTGAAAAAATGATTCGAAACTCTTATCGGAATTCTTGACAGGAATAAAATATGTATTAAATTTGCGTCCGCTCTTGAACGAAAGGGCATCGGTTTTCTGAATCGATTTCACCGTTTGAAAGCACAATTGTTGTAATTGACAATTATAAGCGAGAATAGCTCAGTTGGTAGAGCACAACCTTGCCAAGGTTGGGGTCGCGAGTTCGAGTCTCGTTTCTCGCTCATTAAGGCCGGATTGTTCCGGCTTTTTTTTTGAGTCTTTTGCCCGGGTGGTGAAATGGTAGACACGAAGGACTTAAAATCCTTTAGACAGCAATGTCTGTGCGGGTTCAAGTCCCGCCCCGGGTACCATAATCAGAGTGAGTGTTAGAGCGAGAGCGAAACATGAACTCTGATTTTTTTTATACTCACATTGAGTTTTGGTGGCTGATGGAAATGAATTTCCGAGTACGTTTCAGGCAAAAACGGAATCCATTGTTTAATAAAGAATCTTGATTATCCGCAAAGCTGCCAACCCGAATTTTACCATCTACAAAGTTTAAGTCTGCACACACAAAGTCATTGTCGGAGGCATGTTTCTAGCCCTTATGTTTGAAGCA
>JANRAA010000313.1 GCA_030728235.1 Flavobacteriales bacterium | reverse complement strand
CGTTCTTCGTCGTATTATCGACTCCCAAGAATACGGCAACACCTATGGCTTGGATGAATACATGACCGATTTGACTGATGCGATTTTCAAAGCCGACCTTTCAAGCAAGGTTAACCCGATGCGTCAGAACCTTCAAAGCATGTATGTTGAATCGTTGATTCGTGGCCTCGACACAAAGTCACGTCAAACCAGCATTGCAGAAAACATGATCTTGTTCGAATTGAACAGAATCAAGAAAAGCATGCAGTCAGCATCGTCGCCAGACACGCTAACCAAAGCACACCGCGCAGGTATCATCAACAAAATTGAAACTGCGCTCGATAAAAAATAATCCGATAGAATTTATCAAAGAAGGAGGTGCTCAATGGGCACCTCTTTTTTTTTGTAGTCGGATTCGCACAAATCATTGAGCAACCAATCTCATGACTTCCCTCCTGCTTGCACGTATGAATGATCATCACACCCATATTTTATAACCATGATGAAATCTTACACCCTAATTGCAGCACTTTTGGTTATTGCAACCCAAAATCTGGATGCTCAAATCATCACACATGACGCTCTTGAGTCTATCATTGAAAATGACTCTCCATCAATCGACCACAGCCAATTCACCGTATTTTATGGTGTAAATCCTGTTGAAAGCGGACAAGACATCGGGCAAACATTTACCGCAACAGAAAACGGTCATGTAACGACAATCAGCTTGCATGGAACATATAGCATTTGGGCGAGTGGGGAAATAACATGCAATGTTTACGACGCCCCAGGTGGGAATCTGATAGCTGGTTCGCCAGACTTTTCAGATATTAAAAGTGTTGATGGCCATTTCTTTTCGTTCAATAACTTCAATACGGAGAAGGGAAAGTCGTATTACATCGCCTTTAGTTTGAACTACCTCGGACATCTTTTATACCACCATGAAGGAGAGATATACGATGGAGGAACAGCTTTTTACAACGGCACCCAGGTTGGGTCAGACATCCCCTTCAGCGTAGTTTATGATAACAATGCTTTCGAACAAAACGCGATAGCGGGTTGCACCGATGAGGCAGCTATAAATTACAATGAGAATGCCATGCATGACGATGGCACCTGTTTCTTTGATTGCATACCGCCAACAGCAATATTCACTAGTGAACCATGTGAAAACGGATTGTTCTCGATCGATATCGAAGTCTATGATCTTGGAAATGGCGGCCCTTATTTGATCTCTAACAGCATCAACGACGAAACCATCGCTGTCGACTTTCCAGGAAAGTACACCATGTCTGGATTTGACGCCGCGACAGATGTCACTTTCGGCTTTAAATCTGCCGTTTCAAGTGCTTGCACGCTTCAATCGGAGCCATTTGGATGCACCTTGGGCATTGAAGAAACAGAAGACATACGTCTTTCTATGTCGCCAAACCCAGCACAGAACAGCGTCTTTATTCAATCTGATCGAAATTTACTGGCGGTAGTAACAGTGATTGACCTTACAGGCAAAATCATGCTCACCTCTAGCGGGATGATACTCCCTGGCTCGGGCATGGAACTAAACACAAAACTCCTCCCAACAGGCGCATATTTGGTGAATGTCCAAGCTGGAGAATACAGTGTTACAAAAAGACTTTTGATCAGCAAGTAACCTGCTGCGCTGCCTTCCTAAGCTGCCTGAGGCTCTCGAAGGCAGCATAGGAAGGCTCTCTATGCTGCCTGAGGCTCTCGAAGGCAGCGTGCAGAACTTTCGAAGCCTACATTTCCATTCAAAAAATCTATTTATCAAATGCGAAAACAGCACCAACGAGCTTTTCAGTAGTAAAATCCGCATTTAATACAAGTCCGTTAGCCTGGGCAGTCGTGCCACTCACTTTCATTCCTTTGATGGCAGCCAAACGTTGCGCATAGGTACCGCTACCAGAAGAAAGCAGTTTGTTGAATTCGTTATAATCAATTGGATCTTTGCTGATAACTACTGCCATCTGGTCTTGGTTTCCAACCGCATCAAGCTCCATGCTGTAATCACTTGGAAACAGACGAGTTCCTGTTATACCGCAATACGGTGAATGCTTTGGTGTGTAAGGAAACAAAACATAGCTACTGCCATCTGTTTCTTGTCCGAAAACATATATGTGACAAGGCAAATTATTCGTCACTTCAACTTTAAATAGGTCGCCTGCCCTCATAGGAGCGGCAGTAACAAAAAAGCCTTCCATAGCCTTTTTGAAGCCCAATTCTACTTTGTCGTTCAAGGCAATCGATACTTTCGCTTGCAGTTTGCTGCCGCGAGGCGCATCGGCATCTCCAAGCGGGTCAATTCCATATGCTTCCTTTACAAAATAGTCGAAGTCTTTGTATCGCACCCACGCAACGCCTTTATTGCCCCAAGCCGCTCCCCAAC
>JANRAA010000312.1:8110-13067 GCA_030728235.1 Flavobacteriales bacterium | reverse complement strand
GCTTGAGAAGAATACATACGCGGGAAGATGGTCGTATAACGGTCATCGTAGTTTGGTATGCTTCGGCGCTTTTCGCCAGAATCGATGTATTCTTCGGTTAGCTCATATTTGCCAGCACCATTTTCTTCAATCCATTTCAAAGCATCGAATTCCCATCGGAAAGATTTTACTCTTTTCTCTACTGCCCCGCGTTGTTCGACAACGCTGTAACTCTTCACCCACGTTTTTGAACCATCCCTGTATTGATCCTCCATATCAGTAGGAGTATTCCAGTACTGGCCAGAGATAAGCGGACGATCACCGTATTGTTCCCTGTTCAGGTATGCCAAAAGGGTGAAGAGGTTTTCAGGGTTGTTTTCATCCATTGGCGGGTTCGCTGATGAACGAATTACTATCATCGCGAAGGTCGAGTATCCGATCAGAACCATAAGGATACCTAGTACGGAGGTGTTAACCAATGCCCATCCGCGTTTGCGCGAATACCAGAGAGAAACAGAAATCAAACCGATAACGAGTAAGGCGTAAAAAATAACACCTGAGTTAAACGGCATGCCCAACGTATTGATGAAAAAGAGTTCGAATTTACCGGCCATCTGCACAAATCCTTGTACGATGACACTTTGCATCAACCCGAGAATTACAAGAGAAATGGCACCAGTTATCAGAATGCCTTTGAGTGAGCTCTTGTGACGTTTGAAATAGTAAACAAAAGCTATGGCAGGGATGGCGAGGAGGTTCAAAAGGTGGACACCAATTGAGAGCCCCATGAGGTAAGCAATAAGAATTATCCAACGGATTTCACCGCCCCGTTCTTCGACCGATTCCCATTTCAAAATTGCCCAGAAAACAACAGCAGTGAAGAGAGACGACATGGCGTAAACCTCACCTTCAACGGCAGAAAACCAGAACGAATCACTGAAAGTGTATGCCAAAGCACCGATAACACCAGAAGCCATAACAGCGAAGGTTTTTCCTTTGCCATCTTCACCCGTGCCCATGACTTTCTTCGCCATGTGGGTGATGCTCCAAAACAGGAATAGGATAGTGAAAGAGGAACAAAGTGCACTCAATACGTTCACTGCTGTTGCCTCGTAACCAGTAGGTGCAAACATTGCAAAAAAGCGAGCCAACATCATGAAAAAGGGCGCGCCAGGAGGGTGGCCGACTTCTAATTTGTACGCCGATGCTATGAATTCGCCGCAATCCCAAAAACTTGCAGTAGGCTCAATGGTAAGCAGGTAAATGATAGTTGCAAACAACCAAACGCCCCAGCCAGTAAAGATATTCGTCTTGTGATAGCTCATGTAGTATCTTCTGTTTCGTATTTACAATCCCGAGAGGATTTGTGCGCGAATTTATGAATAAAACATCGGTAT
Source organism: Flavobacteriales bacterium (assembly GCA_030728235.1). Classification (GTDB taxonomy): domain Bacteria; phylum Bacteroidota; class Bacteroidia; order Flavobacteriales_D; family Sanyastnellaceae; genus RI-182. Next base: position 11,691 of record JANRAA010000312.1, on the reverse strand, counting down.
GGGTTGTTGATTCTCTTCGAGATGTGAGGTTTTCAACTTTTTTTGCTGATATAAATGAAAAAGAGGCCGCTTCTTGCGAAACGACCTCCCTGTATGACTTATTTGTTATTTCAATATTTGAATTTTCTGAAACGTTACAGCATCTTGCTGATGTAGCTGAAGCAGATAATTGCCATTGCTCAAAACGCTTGCATCGATTGTAGCAATGCCTTGCAGGTTTGCACCAGAAAGCACCATCCGACCGCTTAGGTCGAATATTTGCCAGCTGGTAGCTGATTGACTTTGTGAAAGTACCAACACCCCTTGAGACGGTATTGGGTAAACGCTTACTTTCTCAAATGAGAATTCGTTTACGCTATTGTCGCAGTTGTTGTTGATGCCAAACTCTAACCCTACAGTTTGTGTCAATGGGTCAATGATGTAATTCACATCTAAACCGCCTTCTACCAAGACGTTGATGAGAATACCAAATTGTAAAAATTCTTCCATCGACATGGATAGCGTGTAGCAACCATCTGGAAGACAAACACCAATAAAGGTTCCATCACATTCTTCGTAAATGGTAAAGGCACCAGAAATTTCCAAAGGCAAGTTCTCAAAGATCGTTTCTAGTTGGAAATCGAAATTCAAATCGTTGGTTGGAAGTCCTTGCGGATCAATTGAAATCAAAACCTCTGTGCACGCCGGGATGTCTGCGAGAATTACGAAAGTTATGCATTGTGTAGCGCCTTCCGGACAGTTTGGCGTTTCATAAGAAGCGCACATCTCGTGCACGCCAGCGTCAAAAACACCGTCTACAATGTTACCTGTTTCATAGAATTCGCCGTCCAAAAACCAGTCTACAACGGCACCATCAAAGGATGGGAAAGCAGTGAAAAGGTTGTTTCCATTTTCTGTTTGAGAATACGCTACTTCCAATGTGCAATCTTCCGTGTCGTTGCAATCGGCGTTGACACCAAATTGGAAAAAGGCAGATAGTGAATCCCAAATAGGATCGGCTGACCAAGGCGTTTCACCGTTGGCATTCGACATCCACACTTGCGTGTTTTGAACTGGTGTGGTTGATTGAATGAGAATTGAATAGCAGCCGTCAGGTAAACAGAAATCTTGAACAAAAGTAGGATTGTCGTTTACGAAAGTTTGAACCCCACTTTCAACAATACCATTCTCACCAGCTATTTGCCAGTTAATAATTTGCACCGCTCCAGGTTCAACAGGGGCGATGAGATGAAATAAATACGGAGTGCAATCAGCAGCACAACCAATGGATTCTACTGTCGTGCATATCGAATATCCTTGATTGCAAATGTTGTTTACAGATTCTGCACAGATAACATACAAACCTTGTTCTGGAAGTTCAAAGGTCATTGTCGTTGTACCAACCATTGTCAGGTTGTTCACGGTCCAATACACTTGGTCGATCCAACCCAGTTCTGGGAACAAAGTGACGGTATAATTGCAGCCATCGTTTGTTACTTCAAGGTATGGATCACATTCATTTCCGCATCCTTCAACGTTGATATCGAAAGAGAATGCCGTGCCGTTCGGACAGCCATTCGAAGTGTAAAAAGCAGTTACTTGGTATTCCCCTGGGGCATCATAAACATACTCAATAAAATGACCACCGTCTATTTCGGTGCCGTCACCAAAGTTCCAAGTGACATTTTCACCGGGAGAGAAACTACCAATTTCAAATTGCCATGAGCAACCGTCGCCTTGATAGAAGGTTGTTGTTGGACAGTCGCCTGAATTTCCGCAACCCTCTACAATGAATGTCTGACAATAGAACTCACCGCATGACTCCATGCAAACTTCAAATTCGCCTGAGCTCGAAAATAAGTAGGTAAAGATTGGCTCACCAAAGCTCACTTGCTCCCCATCTACGTAATACAATATATATGCATCTGGCTCGAACATTCCTGGGTGGAATATTGCTAGGCAATCGCTAACCATATTCACGATCAGCTGGTTCGGACAATCGCAGGCATCTACGATAAAGCTGCCACAAACTTCTTCGTTATCACAAATGTCGGCGCTGGATGTTACACAATAGGTGTGTTCACCAATTGATAAGTTGTCTAAGACAAGAACAGATTCTTGTGAGGTGTAGGACTCATTGTCGACATAAAAACTGTACAAAGCATTGGGCGCGTTGCTTGTTGCGATGAGGGTTACTTGTCCGCATACTTCAGTAATGACGTCGGCTGCCAAAAAACAGCCAAATGTTTCGACACAAAAAGTAAACGGATTTTCAATTGCTCCATTGTTACTGAAATTTGGGGTCCAAGTTTCAGTAACGTTACCAGCGATGTAAGTGATAGAGTAGACATCTGCAGGTTGTATGTTGCTGAAAATGAAATTCAATTCGAAACAAGAGAGTGGCAAACAATGGGTTGTTGTGCCGTAGCCGTTCGGGTTGATTTCGATGCTGAATGTTTCTATTCCTCCATTGGCGTTTTCCAAAGTATAGTTAACAACTGCTGGGGCAACACTGGGGTTGAATAAAAAACTAAGTTGGACGTTTTCGCAGGCTCCAACTCCTAAGCCCGCAAGGCTTAGCATGAATAGTAGTAAAAGATTTTTCATCGTTCGAGGGTAAGGTTGATCGTTATGATAGACCCATTTCAACGAACAATGGTTGCGTGAATCAATAAAATCAAACAAATCGTGGATCTACTTCCATAACATGTCCGCATTGCTTACATGTCCTCAAATCTTCACTTCCATAAAAATCCCTGAAACGGGGAAGAAAATCTTTTTCTATGTTGGTCAAGTCGAAATACGTGTCGTGCAATTTGTTATTGCAATTGTCGCAAAACCACATCAGTCCGTCGGTATGTGCCGTGCCCTCTCTCTTGAGTTCAATCACCAAACCAATCGATCCTTCAGATCGGATGGGTGAATGCGGAACGCCGGCCGGGTGCAAGTACATATCGCCAGCTTTGAGCGGTATATCGACCGCTTTTCCATCTTCTTGAATGCGGACAGTGATTTCGCCCTCCAACTGGTAGAAAAGTTCCTCTGTTTCGTTGTAGTGGTAGTCTTTTCGGGCATTCGGTCCACCCACTATCATGACGATATAATCGCCGCTCTCAACGTAAAGATTTTTATTTGCAACAGGTGGTTTGAGTAGGTCACGGTTCTCTTTTATCCACTCGTTTAAGTTGAAAGGTCTGCGTATCGACATGATTTTTTTTCTAAAGATAACAAAGTCTCTATTTGGCCAATGCTTGTTTTCGACCAGGCTCCGAACTTACAAGATACACACCTGTAAAAATCAATGCTGCGCACAGTATGCGCTGCCAATTGATGTCGCCCGTATAATCAGCCCCCCCGAAATATGCAAAAACAAACGCGAATAATCCGGCCAGCAATGGCTGCAGATAAATGTACACGCTGACCACTGTTGGTGCTACTGTTTTCATCGCCCAAATGTTGAGCAAGTAAGCAAGGAAGGTTGTGGCAATAATAACGTAAGCAATGGCCAACCAATGATTGCCAGTTAATGCAGCCCAATCAACGGCCATCGCTTGCGACAGACCGATTGGTGTTACAATGATCCACCCAAACAAAAACACCCA
>JANRAA010000312.1:0-8010 GCA_030728235.1 Flavobacteriales bacterium | reverse complement strand
TCGCTTGCGACAGACCGATTGGTGTTACAATGATCCACCCAAACAAAAACACCCACGAGATAACTGTAATGGGTTTGTACTTGCCCATCAATGGTTTTACCAAAACGAGGTAGAATCCATACGACATGGCATTGAAAAACACCATCAAATCTCCTTGCCAGGTGGCATGAGCAGTGGTATTTCCTCTACTGAGTAAAAGCAAACTTACAGCGCCTGCAGCACCGAGTAAGATGCCAACGATTTTGCGTTTAGAAATGCGTGTGCGCAGAATCACAGCAGAAGCAATGAGCACCAAGATTGGGTTACTGGTGAGCATTATCGACGCATTAACGGGCGAAGTAGCGCTCAAACCATTGAAGAAAAAAAGCTGATTTACGGCCACACCTGTTATACCACAAAGTATGAGGCGCGGAAAATCACTGATCGAAACTTTCTCTTTGTTGAAGGCGAAAAGAAGCCAGAACAATAGTCCAGCCCCCGTTACACGCAGAAATATAAATCCACTCGGGCCAATTACGTTGGGCATTAAGCCTTTTGCGATGAGGTAATTTGCGCTGTAGAAAACGGCAACTGAAAACAGTGCCAAGTGGGCGAGAAACTTGGTGCTCAAGCCAAGGCCGCTTTAGCTGCAGCCACAACTTTTGGTGCATTGCCCACGAAAATATTGTTGCCGACAATAATCACAGGGCGTTTCAAAAACGTATATTCTTCAAGAATGAGCTGGCGGTAGTCGGCCTCCTTCAAATCCTTCTCGCCCAATCCCATGGCGCGGTATTTCATGGCGGTGCGACTAAAAAGTGATTCGTAGCTGCCCGACAGCTTTTTCATTTCATCGATCTGCTCTGCGGTAATGGGCTCTGTTTTTATTTCTTGAAAAACGGCCTTTGGATCTTGAATATCGAGTTCGTTCAAGATGCGTTTGTTGGTTGAGCAGGTTGCTAAATGGTATACTTTAAGCATGATTTAGAATTTGACGAATGTGATGAGCAAGTTGAGCCACGCCGCTGCTGAAATCTTCGTTGTTATCGATTTCTAGGTTGCACATGCCGCGGTATGGCTCGAGGTAACTAACATCTGCAGGCCGCACATGGTTCTCCCATTGATAAATAACTTCGTGTTTAGGGTAGCCGCGTTCTTTGTGGTCTCTATTTATTCGCCTTTCCAGGCGGATGTCGGGGCTTGCCTGCAAATAGACTTTATAGTCTAACAAGTCGCGTATCTCTTCGTAGTAAAAAACAAACAACCCTTCGGTGATGATCACCGGAGAAGGGTTGAAGGTGATGATATTGGGTGTTTTGTTCGGATTGTTGAAGGTATACTCTTCTTTTTCAACCTTTTTACCTTGAATGAGCTGCTGCACGTCTGAAAAATACGCTGCACGATCGATGGATTCTGGTAGGTCGAAATTGGTCCAGCCGTTTTCATCTTGGCTTTGCAGCTCTTTCGGTAGGTAATAGTTGTCTTGAGAAACAAGCGTCAATTCACGCTCGCTAAATTGAGCTAGAAGAGCATTTAATACTGATGTTTTACCGGTTGCGCTGCCACCAGAAATCCCGATGATGTACGGACGTTTATGTTGCGATTTCACGGCGCAAAGATACAACTCATTCTTTTGTCGATCGCCGAATGATTTCTTCTTGTAGCAATCGTTCTCCGCTATCAAAATCGGTGGCATGCAGGTACGTGCCTCCCCCAAGTTCTGCCAATTCTTTTAAGACCTCAGCGGCTTTGTCGGTGCATCGTACGCCAATGATGGTGGTAATCAATCCTTTGTCGCGATACTCTTTAACCAGCTCTTTGATTTTGTCGTTGTCTGATGCGCGGAAAGAACCGTCGGTAGCAACTATTACCTGGTTGTTTCCGTTTTCCTGAAAATTTCGTGTTCCAATCTCATACGCATTGCGGAATCCTTTCACTCCGGCAGTCATACCCCCCGCAGTTAATGTAGATATCGAATTCACCAATCGCTCGTGCTCGTTTCCTTGAACGCCTTCGGCAACAACTTCGGTTTTTGTTGCATAGGTCATGATCGAAATTTTATCGTTCGGCCTCAAAACTTCGAAAAGGTTGTACATGGCATTTTTTAAGACGTCGAGTTTACCTTGCTTGGCCATTGATTCGGAGATGTCGACAAGAAAAACGACGTTGTTTGGTCGCAAAGTATTGTCGAGTTTCCCATCCGCAGAGATCGGATTGACTGGTTTTTCTGCTGGAGTAGTAATAATCGGCTGAGATGGTTCAATGGGCTCTATTGTTGGTTGCGGAATTTCAACAACTAGCGGTTCCTCAATTATCCTTGGTTCTAAAAAGAATTCAAAGTAGTTGCTCCTGCGGTTGATGTAGGTGGCTGTGTCGTCAGGAAAATATCCTTCTGCATCTGCAAGCAGGTAATAATAAGAAATAGGCACTTCATCAGTTACGGTTCCTTTTTTGTCTGTTTTCCACGTCCGCTGCACTGCGCCTTGTTCTATAAGTCGCACCCGTGCATCTTTTATCGCCTCAAGGGTCTGTGCGTTTTTCACAACAATGGTGAGTGGGTCGTTCGGACAGCAGTTAGCGGGTTGGTCGTTGAAAGACGGACAGCTAGGATTAGCCGATCGATCGATGTATTGCACATCCGCAGTTACTTTAATCACCACTGGTTTGCTCATGGTGGTAAAGAATAGTTCAATTTTATCTGTCCACGCCCCTTTGTCGAGCGGGTTGAATTGAACTCGCAATGTTATTGAGCTGTCTTGGGCTATTTTTTTTGAAGAGAATAAGAAGGAGTACTCTCGTGAAAAGGTCGATCTGAGCAGCATTGCGTCAGGTCCTGTATTGGTTATGGTGATATCGACTATGCGATTGGAGTTTCGCTCAATGGTGCCATATTCAATAGCTGCAGGATTGCACTTTATTTGACCGATCCCTGCCGCTGGCAGGACCAAAAGAAGAATTACAAGTATACGTTGCATCATTGAAAACGCGAATTAGTTGCACGCAGTATACTACGCACAATGCATGCCGTTTATTAGATGGTTTTAAGCAGGTTTGCAACCTCTCGGTCGTTGGCCAGTCGGGGAACTTTGTTTTGTCCGCCCAGCTTGCCCCGCTCGCGCATCATTTCATTAAAGCCACCTTTCACAACAGGTCGTATGATGCATGTTCGTAGCACGCTACCTGTGATCAAATCGTTGTAATACGTGTTTTGACGGCACATTTCACCATCAATGAAGGCTGCTAATTGATCGAGGTTTGGCCATTCGTTTTGGAATTCTACGAACCATTCGTGGTAGGGCAATCCTTCTTCAGGGCGCACTTCCGGGGCTACGTGAAACTCGGTTATGGTGAAATGATATTTTTCAATTGCTGCCGACATTGCATGTTCTACTTCTTCGGCTATAACATGTTCGCCAAAGGCGGATGTAAAGTGTTTGATACGTCCGGTTACTTTGATGCGCGGTGGCTCGAGAGAAACGAAACGCACCGTATCGCCAATAACGTAGCCCCATAAACCGGCGTTTGTGTTGAGAACGATGGCGTAGTTAACACCTATTTGTACCTCATGAAGCGATAGCCGAGGTGGGTTTGCGTCGAAAAATGAGTCGGCAGGAATGAATTCGTACCAAATGCCATCATTGAACGTTAGCAAGAGGCCATCTGACTCTTGCGAGTCTTGATAGGCGATAAAGCCCTCTGAGGCGGGGTAAGTTTCAATGGTAGGAACGGCATCGCCAATGAGTTCGTTAAAGCGCGCGCGGTAGGGTTCAAAGTTTACACCGCCATAAACCATCAAACTGAAGTTGGGGAACAACTTGCGGATGTTTTCTTTTCCAGATGTCTGCAACAAGCGTTCGAAATACATTTGCACCCATGCGGGGATACCGCTAATGAGCGACATGGGTTGATCCACGGTTTCGCGCACGATGGTGTCGAGTTTGGTTTCCCAATCTTCGATGGTGTTGGTTTCGAAACTCGGCAATCGGTTTTTTTGAAGATAAGCAGGAACGTGGTGCGCTACAATGCCTGAGAGACGTCCGTAAGGGATGCCGCTTGGCAGATGGTGCAATTCCGGACTGCCTTGAAGAAATATCATTTTACCGTCAACAAAGCTGGCATTTCCTGTTTCAGCGATGTAGCAAAGCAGGGCATTGCGCGCTGAGCGGATGTGGTTTGGCATTGAGTCATCGGTAAGTGGGATGTACTTAACACCAGATGTTGTGCCGCTTGTTTTGCAAAAATACTTTGGTATACCGGGCCACAAGACATCTTTTTCGCCGGCTATAACTCGCTCGATGTATGGCTTTAGTCCTTCATAATCTTGGATCGGCACTGCCTGTCTGAAATCGGCTTCAGCGTGTATGTCGCCGAATCGATGATCGTGTCCGAAAGCTGTGTTTTTTGCTTGTAAAACCAGTTGCTTGAATTGTGCACTTTGCTTAGCTGTAGCTTCAAGCGATTCTTTGTGAACGCGCGACGCAACAATTTTAGCGAAAGGTTTGCTCAATGCTGATTTCAGTCCCATGATCACAAAGGTGCAGAATTTTCCATCGCATGTAAATAAAGAACGCCTTGCTTTTTTGGCAAGGCGTTCTTTTAATTGACTATCTGATTAGTTAGTGCTGTATGACCACTCTTTGGCGGCTCGTAATGCCATCTGCAGTTACAGCAACGAGGTACATACCGTTTGACCATGCAGAAGTATTTATTTGAAACTGCTGTTTGGCTGCTGCGGTGGTGAGTTGTTGTTGGTAAATCAACCTTCCTTGACTGTCAAAAACCGTCAGATCTGGTTTAATACCTGTGCATTCAACTGTAAGTTCTTGGTTGGTTGGGTTCGGGTAGCAGTTGAGAGTAGCAACTTCTCGTTTGATCTCTTCTGTATTCACAACAGGTCCGAAATTGGCGCGAACCATTGGGGTGTTGAGTGAATAGAACCAAGAATTCGGGAAGAAACGAACCATGGATGTAGAAAGTGGTGATTCTCCAGAAACGGTAAAGTAAACGTTGTCGGGCCCATTCAATGTCCCAGCAACGATCAAATAAACTGAATCTTTGTCCAATGAAACGGGTTGGCTGAACGGGATTGTCATGACGTTGTTGTCGCCAACAGTGTTGTACGCGCCCATCGTGACTCCGAATTGTTCGGTCATAGCAACGGTTGTTGCTACAATACCTCCTTCGAGTTTCATTTTATATATCGCTCCATAAACCGATGCTGCAGGGTCTGTACCATTCCCAACGGCAATTGAAACAGAATGACAAGCTTGGTTATCGGCAGTGATGACAAAGAAGTTACCCATTTCATAAGGGATGCCAGCATACTGACTATTGGCAACAAACAGTCCTTCAGTTTCCAAACGATCTCGCGAGTAGGTTACATCTGTTACCTCGAAGGTCTGCACGGCGTGGTTGTCATCTGGTGAGTCGTCTTCTTCATTTTGTATGAGTCTGTAATGAGTAGAAAACTGACCCAACTCATTCGACAATGCATAAGGGGTAGCCCTGAATTCATGGAAGTCGTCGGCACCAAGAGAGATGGGATTGGTGTATGTTGTATAGATGGTATCCATGGTTATGTCGTTGCGCAGCACACCCTCAAGTCTTGAACCTGTTTGGGTTTCTGCTCCCCAGTTATAACTCTTTACATTGAAGTTCACCAGTGGCGACATTTCAGATGGATATTGTGAGTACTCCATGTATTCAAAACCTGTTTCATGGCCTTGATCATCGGGATTAAAATCGCCGTAGGTAGCTGATTCGATGATGAGGTTGTTGGTCTCGAGTTCAAAGACTTTAATATCATCAAGCATCCAGTAATAGTAGTTACCGTCGAAAACAAAACGGAGCTGTACGTCAGACATACCACCCAGTTGTGTGGTGATGTTGATGCGGTCGAAGCGATCGGGTTCTGATTGGCCGCTGTTCAGGGGGACATCGTTTACCCAAAGTATTTCCCAATCACCAGAACCGACTTTGAATTCGATGCGGGTTTCGGCTTGATAGTTCTTGCAAAATTGATTGAATCGAAGTCCAACCTGTGGATAAGCTGAAAGATCAAATGTAGGTGTGGTAAGGGTGGCATAATGCGGACCCGGAGCTTGTCCGCTTCCGAAATTACCGCAAGGCCCTACATTGTCATCCCAATAATTTGAGTCGAAAATAAGAAATCCGTTTTCAGCCGTTGGAGATACCATGGGCGGTCCGCCGGTTGTGCCATTTGAAATACAAGACCCTCGTGTACCTGTATCGTTGGAAGGGTTTGTTGCTGGCCCGCGGTATTCCCATACGGCAGCCGATGGTGTCGCCTCCATTGTCCACGATGATGGAATGCCATTGGCAAAATCTTCAGACCAGATAACGTTTTCTCGTAATGAAGTTGCGACAGTTTCATTTGTGCGATCTGTCAGTATGTAACCTGGTGCTGGTTGCAATACTTGTGCGAAGCTTTGTGTAGCGAACAGGCACAAAATGGGAATAAGGTTGCGAATGATTCTCATTTTAGGGTTTTTGCATGATTATAGGGCGAAGATATGAGTGCAATACTATAACCTGATGAGGGAATTGGCTGATAGACGTGTAAGAACTTTCCTACAATAAGTTGTTCATAAGCAAGTAATTAAGCAAAAAAAGCCCCGCGTATGCGGGGCTTTTTCCATCTTTTAATAAGAACTAGTTGTGTTGAACAACCATTTTCTTTGACAAACGCATTCCGTTTGTAACGAAAGTGTATGTGTAGATACCATCAGCATACTGAGTTACGTCAAGTTGAACATTGTGTGTTCCACCTGGCAGTGTACCCATGTCTTTTTGATATACCAAACGACCTTGAATGTCTGTTACCTCGAAAGCGATGTCACGAGCAGCAGCAAGATCAAGAGTGATAGTTGTGATATCTGAAGCTGGGTTTGGAACGTTCTGGTTGAAGTTCAAACCTTGCTTGTTAGCCAATTCATCAACTGCAACACGCTCAGAAGTTACCAAACGAACAGCAGGGGTAGATGTTTGTGCTGTAAACCAAATGAAAGCACCACTTCCAGCACGTTGGAAAACACCAGTAGAGTTATCTGTGTCAGAATCACCAACACCCACAACTGTTAATTCTAGATCAGATTCGAAATCGTTCATAACACCGATGAAGTAGTTCACATCATCGTTCAAATCAGTGCCGTTCGAAACTCCTAGTTCGATAGCATCTTCGAAAGGCAAGTATACGAATTCAGCACCCGCTACAGAAGCAGGGATCATTTCAGCTGTTACTTCATAAAATGAGCTTGTGAAATCAGCATCATTTAACCCAACACCTGCAGGAATTTCGTACAAACGGCCTTCGAATTCAACACCTAACTCGGTGTTTGGACCGAAAGCAACAAGGAAACCGTAAGCTGTAGTCCCAGAGTTTGGTGCGCCATAGAAGCTTCCGTAACCGGTTGGATCGAACAATGTACCTGCAGTGTTTGCAGTACGTGGACGAAGTTCAACATCCCATTCGTTTTCGTCGTCATGACCGTACTCATCGGTAGTGTACGAAATCACTTTAGTCAATGTGTTGTTCTCTGTGTTGTCTTCAGCCAAGTCACTAGTGAAAGTAACAGTTAGGGTGTAATCACCTTCAGCAGTTGGAGTCCAACCCGTATCGTGGTACAAAGAGTCATTTAGTTGTTGCGGACAAACCAACGAGTTGGCGCTAGATGCGATAGTGAAAGGATCGGTAGCAGTTGAGCTAACAATGTTTCCGTCGCTATCTGCTATTTCGAAAGTAGCAACAACGTTTGTTTGATCAGCGAATCCGTTGTTAACGAAAACAGCACCCACTTTCAAACCACCTTGGTTTTCAACAATAGCTTGAGCCAGTGGAGTGTGGCGGTATTCCCAGTAATTGAAAACGTCACCGTTGAAAAGTTGCATTACTTCAATGTCGCTTTCAATCGCGTTTTCGCGGATTGTTACATCATCAATTCCCCAGAAGTAGTGAGAATAGCCATTACCAACAATTGGGTTTTGCTTGTACGCAAAGCGAATTCTTACATC
>JANRAA010000311.1 GCA_030728235.1 Flavobacteriales bacterium | reverse complement strand
GGGTGTGTACTTCGAAAACATGCCTGAATATGCATCTCACAACTTTTTCAATGCCAAAAGAGCATTGCCTGAGTGGTTTTGGAATGGTAAAACCGATATGGCATGTCTGAAACATGCGGTTTCTCAATCGCTCCAGTTTGCCTACGCGCACCACATCCAAAGGTTGATGATAACGGGAAACTTTGCGTTGCTGGCAGGAATTGATCCCGATCAGGTAGATGCCTGGTACCTAGGTATTTACATCGATGCTTTTGAATGGGTTGAGATCACCAACACCCGCGGAATGAGCCAGTTCGCAGATGGGGGAATGGTAGCTACCAAACCCTACGTGTCTGGCGGTAACTACATCAACAAGATGAGCCACTACTGCAAGGGCTGTAAGTATGATGTATCCTTGCGTTTCGGAGAAAAAAGCTGTCCGTTCAATGCGCTGTATTGGAACTTCCTCGACCAACACCGAGCGAAATTGCAATCAAACCCGCGTATGGCGATGCCTTATCGGACATGGGAGAAGATGGATGCAGACACCCGTGTGTCTATACTTTCACGAGCAGAATCGTTTCTTGCGAACCTCTAATTAAACTTTTATCTATTGAAGTTGTAATGGAGTAATGCGCGTTTTATACTGGTTTCGCAACGACCTTCGACTGACCGACAATCGGGGATTATCCATGGCCATTGAAAAGGCCTCAGAAGTTATTCCGGTTTACATCTTCGATGAACGTTTGTTTCAAACTCGTTTGGGTGTGCCGCGCATCGGTCCACATCGCCTGCGGTTTTTGCTAGAATCGTTAACCGACCTTCAAAATTCATTGCGCCAATTAAATAGTGACTTGATTGTGTTGGTAGGCGACCCAGCAGAGTTAATCCCAAAGTTAGCTGCTGAATATGGCGCTGCTGAGGTCTTTTGTTCTCTCTCCCAAGGTTCAGAGGAAGAGCAGACTCTTCAAAAGGTTCAACGCCGAATTCCAGTGACAGAAATAACAGATGGCTATTTGTTAGATCCAAGCATATTGCCTTTTTCCATCACTGAACTTCCGGATGTATTCACCAAATTTCGGATTCAGGTTGAAAAACAGTTGTCAATTCAAGAACCTTTGCCGCGAATAGAAAAGATCAACACGCCCAAAGTTTCTAATTGCGATGTCCCCGATTTTAGTCTGTTTGCGATGTCGATGCCAGAGCCACATCCTCACCGGGTTGACGATTTTCGTGGCGGTGAACAAGCGGGTTTGAATCGTTTGCAGCACTATTGTTCTTCACCTGAAAAACTGGGTAGATACAAGGAAACACGCAATGGTTTGCTCGGGGAGTACTCGTCGCGTTTTTCTCCGTGGCTCGCGATAGGCGCAGTATCTGCGCGTTCGATCATGAAAGAGGTAAAGAACTTTGAGGCTGAATATGGTGCGAACGATAGCTCGTACTGGATGTTTTTCGAACTCCTGTGGAGAGACTATTTTCGGTTTGTGTACGATAAATACGGGGTTCTGATTTTTCAATCAGGCGGATTGAAGGACAAACCAACAGGAAGCCGCGACGTGCGTAAATTTCAGTCGTGGTGCAGTGGACAAACAACGTGTGATTTTGTCAATGCCAACATGAATGAACTTTCCAAAACAGGGTGGATGAGCAATCGGGGCCGACAAAATGTCGCAAGTTTTTTGGTGCACGACCTTGGTGTCGACTGGCGTTTAGGTGCTGCTTGGTTCGAATATCTACTGGTAGATTACGACGTTGCCAGCAACTACGGCAACTGGCTGTATCTCGCAGGATTAGGCAATGATCCACGACCAAATCGTCGGTTCAACACGGCCTTGCAGCAAGCTCAATACGATCCAAATGGTGAGTATACGCGCTTGTGGACAACGTCATAACCGACTATCTCACACCGTTTCCCGGCGTGATGCTGTCTCTTTCTGGACTCACAAAACTCAACACACCAGCATCGTCTTCAGCCATCAAGATCATCCCTTCACTTACAATGCCTTTTATTTCTCGCGGAGCAAGGTTTATCAAGATGGTCACTTTCTTTCCGACTGCTTGCTCTGGTTCGTATGATTCGGCGATGCCGCTAACCACAGTGCGGACATCCACGCCAGTGTTGACTTTTAGCTTGAGAAGCTTCTTTGTCTTTGGTACCCGCTCGGCTTCAACAATCTCCCCAATGCGGATGTCCATTGCGCCGAACTGCTCGAAACTAATCAACTCTTTCATCGGCTCAACTTCTTTCACCACACTCTCTTTTTTTGCTTCCGCAAGTTTCAATTGTTGCTTCTCCACCAGCGCGTCATCTACTTTGGTAAAGAGTATTTCAGAGGTGCCAATGCTATGGCCAGCTTTCATCAGATCTCTGCCGGCACCCGACCAATTGAGGTAATCAACCCCGAATGTACTACCGAG
>JANRAA010000310.1 GCA_030728235.1 Flavobacteriales bacterium | reverse complement strand
GGATAAGGTTGTTTTAGTTGGCTCAGACATCGACGGATTGACGACACAACTCATTCATGAGGCATTTGAAGTCTTAAACGACAAAGACATCGTTCTCGGTCCATCGCTCGATGGTGGATACTATTTAATTGGAATGAAAATGGAAACAGATGTCTTTGGTGATATTGAATGGTCAACAGACGCTGTGTTTGCAAATACCCTCAGAAGGGCACAGTCACTGGAGAAATCGGTAGGGGTGATAAAAGAACTTAATGATATTGATACATTGCAAGACTTTCGCAACAGTTCGTTGCGAGAGCTTGACTTAAATTGATGATGATTTTATGTACGAAGAGTTGAAAGAAGCAGTTGATTTCCTGCGAGCACGCGGAATCACTGAACCTGAAGTAGGTATTGTTTTAGGTACTGGACTATCTAACCTCGCAAGCCGAATCGAGGTTATTAGAGAACTGAGCTACAATGTTATTCCAAACTTTCCAATCGCTACCGTGGAGTTTCATTTCGGTAAGTTGATCTATGGAACTTTGGCAGGAAAGAAGGTAGTCGCCTTTCAAGGGCGTTTTCACTACTACGAAGGGTATTCTATGGACCAAGTTGTAATGCCTGTGCGCATTATGAAACTGCTGGGAGTAAAGTATGCTTTGCTTTCGAATGCTGCTGGTTCTATGAATCCAGACCTTCCAAAAGGATCACTGATGTTGATTGATGATCATATCAATATGCAACCAGAGAATCCACTGAGAGGGCCAAATGAAGATGAGTTAGGACCGCGCTTTCCAGATATGTCGCACCCGTATTCACCCGTATTGAACGACAAAATTCTAAAGATAGCTTCCGACAAGGGAATCAAAATAACGAAGGGAGTTTATGTCTCTGTGCAAGGTCCAAATTTGGAAACCAGAGCCGAATATCGCTTTCTTCGCACGATTGGAGCAGACGCTGTAGGAATGTCGACTGTTCCAGAAGTAATCGCATGCAATCACATGGCACTGCCATGCGCCGCGATATCTGTTTTAACTGATGATTGTGATCCCGACAATCTGAAGCCGGTGAATATAGAAGAGATCATCGCTGTAGCGATGAAGACTGAAGTATTACTGTCGGACTTGTTCGAACAGTTGATAAAGGAAAATTGAATCAATGAGCAGTTTGCGACAATTCTACGTTGTCGTAAGCTGCGCATTTTTGCTTCGTTTTGCAAGAGACAGCGCCCAGTGCTAAGACGAGCGCGAACATCCAGATGATGATTCTGTGGTGTTTCATATTGACAAAGATACAAGTAAAAAGCATTATTCTGTGTTGATTTTATCGACACACAAAAAAATAATGCACACCCACAAAGTCGTTGTCAGACACATTTATTTTCGGTGTATCATGCAGAAAAATCCAGCATGATTCGCCATTGTAAAGAATGTGAAAAACAACTTAGCGGTAGGACTGATCAGAAGTTTTGTGACGCATATTGCAGAAGTTCTTGGCACAACAAACTGCGCAGCGCAACTCGGAAACAGATCCGCATCTTCGGACAAAACCTATTAGGTCAAGAAGATAAAATCAAATGGAGTAGGTAGCCATTCGGCTTCCGATTACTTCTTTCTATTCGATGTCGATCTCGTTTTCGGCTTTGGCTTTTTAGCCCCAACAAGGTTTCGTTTTTTCTCGTGAAATGCCCCTTTGTAATCAGGATCTTCTCTCTTTCTCTGCTTATCGATTTCTCTTGCTTGTTCTTGCCTTTCTTCCTTTGAAGTCTCCTCAACAAAAACCGCCTTCGGAAAATCAGCAATGGGAACAGTAGTGCCAATAATTCCTTCTATACGACGTAAGTGAAATTCTTCAGGGGCATCAACAAAGGTTATGGCTTCTCCGGCTTTGAATGCACGCCCTGTGCGCCCAATGCGGTGCACATAGTCAAGATAGTCACGTGGAACGCTAAAATTGATTACGTGACTCACCTCAGGGATGTCGATGCCTCGCGATGAAACATCGGTACTGACCAAAATCCGGATGTCACCCGTTCTGAATTCATCCAATGCATTTATCCGCGAGTTTTGACCTTTGTTCGAGTGAATAACCCGCACTGTGCCCAACTCACTTCTCTCCAAATACTTCCCGATATTCTCTGCCAAATCTTTGGTATGCGTGAAAATAATCACACGATGAAGGTTCTCCCGATCTTCAAGAAGGTGCAGAAGTAAATTCAGTTTTGTCTTGAAATTAGGAACCTTGTATCGCACTTGGTTCACCGTTTCTACTGCCGAACTTTCTGGTGTAACCTCAATACGCGTTGGCCAAAGCAGAAACTCGTCAGCCAAAGTCTCAACACGAGGAGGGAAGGTTGCCGAGAACAAAAGATTCTGACGTTTGCTTGGTATCACTTCAAATATGCGTCGCAATTGCGGCATGAATCCCATATCCATCATACGGTCAGCTTCGTCAAGAATCAAATGCTTGATTTGCTTGGTTGGAATCTCATCACGCATGTAAATCTCCATGAACCTCCCTGGAGTAGCTACAATGATGTCTTTCTCTTTTTTCAACTCAGCGATCTGTGCTTTTGGACCGATGCCACCGTACAATGCTATGCTGCGTAAATCGGTGTACTTGCTAAGCAACTCTACTTGTCCGTGAATCTGAACAACCAATTCTTTCGTTGGAGCTAGAATCAAACAACGCACACCTTTTGGTTGAGCGTACTTCAATTGCTGCAAAACAGGTAAGAGATAAGCCAAGGTTTTACCCGTTCCTGTTTGCGCAATGCCGATTACATCTTGTCCGGCTCGAACAGGAGGAATGGCTTTTTCTTGAATGTATGTCGTTTCCTCGAACCCGAGGTCTTCGATCGCATTCAGAAACTGACGCGTTATTTTTAATTCTTCAAATTTCACAGTGCAAATGTACCATTTTCAAATGTTGTATTTTCGCGAAATAAACAGCCACCATTATGACACCCGAACTGGTCGATATAAACAACTTCGAAGAAATTAGACCTTTTAACAACGACGAGGTATCAATGGTCGTAGAACGCATGCTCACCCAAGCGCCGCTATACGAGATGATGAAGTTCGTGTATCCTTATCTTGAAGAGGCGGATGTTGCTGAGATGCTGCGCGATATAAAATCTGTAGATCAGTTTCAAGAAGATATCAGCGGGCCAGCTTTCAAGGTCATTACGCAGACCACAACCAATGGCCTGACGTTTTCGAACATGGAGAATATTCGAAAAGATGAGCCTTATTTGTTTCTCAGTAACCACCGCGACATTATATTAGACAGTGCGCTGTTGAATGTGAGCTTGTTAGAAAAGGGGTTTAAGACTACACAAATAGCCATTGGAGATAACTTGCTGCATCACCAAATGATTCGCGATTTGGTGCGCCTGAACAAGAGCTTTATCGTAAACCGAAATGTCAACCCAAAAGAAATGTTGGCATACAGCAAACGGTTGTCGAACTACATTCACAAAACTATCCGCGAAGAACAAGTGTCGATTTGGATAGCCCACAAAGAAGGACGGTCGAAGGATGGTGATGACAGAACAGCGAGTGGACTATTAAAAATGCTCGTGTCTAGCCGTAATGAAAACATCCGCGAAGCGCTATTGCCCCTGAATATTGTGCCAATGGTGGTGAGTTATGAATACGATCCTTGCGACATTTATAAGGCCAATGAACTTCTTACCATTAAGGAGAACGGCGTTTATGAGAAGCAGCCAGGTGAAGATTATAGAAGTGCGTTGAAGGGTATCACCGGGCACAAAGGAAGGGTCAACATTGCCGTTGGAACAAAGCTGCATTCTACCTTAAAGAGATTGCCAGAAAACCTGCCGAAAAACGAGCAATTTCGATTGTTGTCGCATGAGATCGACCGCCGCATGCACTTGATGTACAAGCTTTGGCCAACGAATTATATCGCTCACGATTTGTTGACTGGAACGCGCGATTATGCGCACCTGTACTCGGGCATCCAAAAAATTGCTTTTGGAAATTATTTGAGAGGCCGGGCATTGCAAATGGGGTTAGCGAAGAAGGTGCTGTTAAAAAGAGAAGGCTATACCAAACAAGCGCGTGAAGTGCTTTTGCACATGTATGCCAATCCGGTATTCAACCACAAACAAGCTGATAGAGACTCGCTTTTTTAAGCGGTCATTCCTTTTCTGAAAAGCTCCGATAGCAATATCGCTCCACTCATCGCTGCATTCAGCGATTCGGCATTGCCACCGCCTGGAATATGCAGGTACTCCGTGATTCTTTCCCGAACTGCTGATCTCAGTCCGTGGCTTTCATTGCCCACAACGAAGTAACCGCGTGTTGTGGTTTGTTCAAAAAGTGAACTGCCCCCGAGATCCAATCCGTACCAAGGTGCTTCAATTCCTGAGAAAGTTTCGAGTGAATGATACAACACTTCCATGCGAAAAACAGATCCCATGCTGGCTTGAACAACCTTCGGATTAAAGCAATCTACGGTATCGCTGTCGGCTAAAATTCTTTTAAACCCAAACCACTCGGCTGTGCGGATGAGTGTTCCTAAATTACCGGGGTCACGAACGCCGTCGAGGACCAATATGCCTTTATTGACATCTGCTTCACTCGGTGCAGAAGGAGAGAGATACCAGTTGGGTAACTTTACAACCGCCATTAAGCCAGGAGGGGTAGTTAG
The DNA here is from genome assembly GCA_030728235.1 of Flavobacteriales bacterium. Taxonomy (GTDB): domain Bacteria; phylum Bacteroidota; class Bacteroidia; order Flavobacteriales_D; family Sanyastnellaceae; genus RI-182. The sequence goes on along the minus strand of JANRAA010000310.1, from coordinate 8,468 downwards.
CGCCGACAATTCTTTCATGTCTCGCGTCGAAACCAAGTGAACAGGCACAGAAGTTGAAGGTTCTGGGTGGTCTTCAGAGCATATGATAAATTCAACTTCGAAGTCGCTATCCAATAATTCTAGCACAGATTTGGTGCCCTCAACAGTGAATTGCTGATGCTCCATTCGGTGTTTTTGAAGTCTAAGCGACTTCACATAGCGCATTTGATTTTTTGATATCATACCTTCGCAGTGCCGCAAAATAACGACTAATTTCGTTCGCATTGAGCAAGTTTAATTTCATACGGGTACTTCTTATCACTTTTGTTTTCGGCTTAATCGCCGGATGCAACCCTTCACGGCGTTTATCGGAGGGCAAGGCTTTGCTCGTGCGACAACAGGTCAAAATAGTTGACCGACCTCCCAATTTAGATCTGTCTGACGACGATATTAAATCTGTTCTAAAACAAAAAACCAATCGAAGAGTGCTGGGTATGAGGTTCAATTTAGGGGTGTATAACCTCGTAAATCCGGACCGTCAATTGGCCGCGAGCAAACGAAAATCGGAACGAAAAAAACGTAAAGTAAAGCGCAAGGAAGATAGGGGTAAAGAGTTGACTATCAAGGAAGAAAAAGATATCTTGAGTGATACGTTGACATGGCGCGATTGGCTCTCAGGCACCGTGGGAGAAGCTCCTGTTGCTTTTGATTCATTGAAAGCTGAAAAATCAGCCGATCAACTTAAAATCTTGTTTAGCAAGAATGGTTTTTTTCGAACCGATGTAAGTTATGAGGTGAACTACACAGCAAATGGCAGGAAGGTGAAGCCCATTGTTTATTATGTGAAACCTGATTTGGCGTACTACATCGATACGCTAATATACTCATCTGATGACCCTGTCATAACCAATAAAACAGATTTTTTGCAGTCCAATTCAACGCTGCATGTCGGTGATCGATTCGATGTCGAAAGCATGGATTTGGAACGTGAAGCAATCACCTCTTATCTCAACAATAGGGGGTACTACACCTTTACCAAAGATTACATCACATACAAAGTCGATAGCAGCTACAACAAACATGGTGTGAAGGCTGAATTGATTATCAATGCTCCGCAAACAGCCTCTTCAGCTGATAGTTTGGGCAGGCGAGCGCACAAGCGATACTTTATAGGAGATATCTTTTTTCATATCGACTACAATCCGATTGATAAGGATTATGAGCCGACAGATACCCTGTATTCGGGCGGAGTGTATTATTTATCACGTGGACCAATATCGATTCGTCCAGATCTTTTGCGCTACTTGCTTGATTTTCAGAAAGGAGATCTTTATCAGAAAGATAGGGTAGAAGCGACTTACAAAAAACTGGTCGACCTGCCGATCATTCGCTCGGTGACCATGAACATGAAGGAATCAGATAGCCTTTCAAAGGTCCTCGATTGCGAGGTTTTCCTAAATCAAAACAAGCAAAAATACCTCTCTGCTGAATCAGGTGTCACCCACCGCGATGGCTTGTTCGGGATCAAAGGGAGTTTGGTGTACAGCAATAGAAACGTTTTCTTAGGTGCTGAAACGGGTCAAGTTAGGATCAACGGGGCGGTTGAAGCCCAGCAACCGCTGACACTTACGCAAGATGAAGATCTTACTACTTCTGATGTAGCAGACAACTTGCGATTCAATACCTTCGAAATTGGTCCTGAGTTGGTTATGAACTTCCACAAGTTTATACCATTTCCAAGGGAGTGGTTTAAAAAGTCGAACGACATAAGGTCGTCACTAACCGCTGGTTTCAACTATCAAAACCGCCCCGATTACGAGCGCCAGTTATACCAAGTTCGTTACGGGATGTCGTTTATCGAGAACCAAGAAAAGGGCAGCAAGATTTCGGTTGATATTTGGGAGTTGAGTACGGTGAAGATTAAAAAATCATCGGCATTTTCAGACTTGCTAAATAGACTAGATGACACATTTTTGTCGACCAGTTACCAAGATCACTTGATCTCTTTGTTCAGAGCTGTTTGGAATGTCAATACCCAAAAGCCTCAGCAGCAGCGCAGTTATTTCTACAATAGAATAGGGAGTGAGTTTGCCGGGTATGGGATACGTTGGTTATTCGAGCAGACGACGCAGAAAGTTGATGAATTGGGGAGCTATCGCATAGGCGACATTCGATTTGCCCAATTTGTGAGGCTCGAAGAAGATTTCAGATTCTACCGCAACGTAGGGGAGAAGAACAGTATTGCTTTTCGTTTTCACGGTGGAGCTGGTATAACAGGAAAGAATTTAAACGTGCTGCCATTTGAGAAGAGCTTCTATGGCGGAGGTGCCAATGGCATTCGGGCTTGGCGTCCGCGTACCCTAGGGCCAGGCAGTTACCGCGACACAACAGCGCTCGTGACGTTCAATAATTTGGGAGATTTGCTTCTTGAGGCTTCCGCTGAGTATCGATTTGACCTTACAGCAACGCTAGAAGGGGCATTTTTCTTAGATGTCGGAAACCTGTGGTTAATGCAAGAAGATGATAACCGCCCTGGCGCTGGTTTTAACAGCAGTCGTGCTTTGGGTGAGTTGGCTTTTTCAGGAGGTTTGGGTTTTCGCTTTGACTTCGATTTTTTCCTTGTCCGTCTCGATATCGCAACCCAGCTAAAAGATCCTGCCAAAATTCCAGGCGAACGTTGGTTTTGGGAGCCGAAAACTGAGTATGGCGAATTTGTCCGCTCAGTAACGGGAAATCCCGATTATACCTTCCGTCCACAAGTGGGAATTAACTTCGGAATCGGCTATCCATTTTAGCCCTGCATTTAACATCCCCGCGATGCGGGAGGAAATGGAAAAGAAAATGAGCGTTCAATCGAATTGTAGTTTCCTATATTTGCCCTCTCAAATTATCATGCATGGGATGGTTTAAACGTATTAAAGAGGGTATCACTACCAAGTCTACCGACAAAAAGGAGATTCCAGAAGGAAATTGGTATAAGTGTCCTGAGTGCAAGAAGGTACTCACCTCACAAGAGCATGCCGACACCCTATGGGTTTGTCCGAGTTGTTCACACCACGAGCGAGTTGGTTCGGATGAGTACTTCTATATTTTGTTCGATGATGGCAAGTACAAAGAGTTGTTTGCTAATTTGACTTCTGCTGACCCGTTGAATTTTGTCGACACCAAGAAATATTCTGACCGTATCAAAGTGACCATGGCTAAAACCGAATTGGGAGATGCTATGCGCTGTGGAGTAGGGACGATGAATGAGCGCGAGATTGTTGTGGCTTGTATGGATTTCAACTTCATTGGCGGTTCAATGGGATCGGTGGTAGGAGAGAAGTTTGCTAAATCTGTTGATTATGCGATCAAACACAAGTCTCCTTTTATCTGCATCTCCAAATCAGGCGGCGCGCGGATGATGGAAGCTGGGTTCTCGCTTATGCAGATGGCTAAAACTTCTGCCAAGCTTACTCAACTGGCAGATGCTGGATTGCCTTACATTTCGATTTTAACTGATCCAACAACAGGTGGTGTTACAGCATCTTTCGCCATGCTAGGTGATTTTAATATCGCTGAACCGAAGTCACTCATTGGTTTTGCAGGCCCACGTGTCGTTAAAGAAACGATTGGTAAAGACTTGCCAGAAGGATTCCAACGAGCGGAGTTTGTCCTCGAACACGGTTTTCTAGATCTAATTGTTGACAGACAGCAATTGAAGGAAAAACTCACGAGTATATTTAAAATGTTGCTCGGCTAAGGTTTTTCGGAAAAGAAAGTCTACCTTTGCCGTCCCAAAGTGGGATACATAAAAATCATCTAAATTGATATTGGCATGTACTTAGATACTGAAAAGAAGAAAGAATTCTTCGCCAAATACGGAAAGTCAGAGACTGACACCGGATCTTCTGAAGGGCAAATCGCGATGTTTACGTTTCGCATTAGCCACCTTACTGGTCACTTGAAAAATAACCATAAGGACTACTCAACTCAACGTTCTTTGATCAAACTTGTCGGTAAGCGCCGCAAGCTTCTTGATTACTTGAAGAACACCGACATCGAACGCTACCGTAGCATTGTTAAGGAGTTGGGTCTGCGCAAATAAATGACGATTAAAGACAAGATAGAAATATAGATTCAAGAGGGGGCAATAGATTAAACGCTATTGCCTCTTTTTGCTTGAAAGTAGTACGCAAAAAGACACATGAACTACACGATGCACACAAAGACCATCGACACTGGAGATGGCAAATTGATCACAATTGAAACTGGAAAGCTTGCCAAGCAAGCGCACGGTTCAGTTGTCGTTCGCCAAGGAGATACGATGCTCCTTGCTACAGTTGTTTCAAATTTTGAAGCCCAGGATGGAGTTGACTTCCTTCCTTTGACTGTTGACTACAGAGAGAAGTACGCTTCTACTGGACGTTTTCCAGGTGGCTTCTTCAAACGCGAAGCGCGTCCATCTGATGATGAGGTGCTTGTTATGCGTTTGGTTGACCGCGCTTTGAGACCAATGTTTCCTGACGATTACCACGCTGAGGTGCAGGTAATGATTCAGGTAATGTCGGCTGACAAAGAAAATATGCCAGACGCACTGGCAGGCTTGGCAGCATCGTCTGCTCTTGCTGTTTCTGATATTCCTTTCAATGGGCCAATTTCTGAAGTACGCGTTGCACGCATCGAGGGTAAATTCGTTGTCAATCCTTTGATGAGTGAATTGCCTTTTGCTGATATGGATATGGTTATCGCAGGTTCTGCAGATAGCATTGTCATGGTAGAAGGTGAAATGCACGAAGTATCAGAAGCCGAGATGGTTGATGCCATTCGTGTTGCTCACGATGCCATTAAATTGCACTGTAAGGCTCAGATGGAACTAGCTGAAATGGTTGGTAACACAACTCCGAAGCGTACATATAGCCACGAAACACACGACGAAGAACTTCGCGCTCAAGTGAAGTCGGCGTTGTTCCAGAAATATTACGATATCGCTCGTCAAGCTTCTGCTAAAGAAGAGCGCTCTGCTGCATTTAGCGCAGCGAAAGATGAGTTCATGGCAACCTTCTCTGAAGAAGATTTGGCAGCTAAGAAGAAACTCATCGGCACATACGCACATGATGTTCAGAAGGATGCAGTGCGCCGCGTTGTTCTTGACGAAGGAATTCGCCTTGACGGTCGCAGCACAGATGAGATTCGTCCGATTTGGTCTGAAGTAGACTATTTGCCATGCACCCACGGTTCTGCGATCTTTACTCGTGGTGAAACACAATCGCTTACAACCCTAACGTTGGGTACTAAGTTGGATCAACAAACCATTGATGGTGCAATTGGCAAACGCAGCGAGAAATTCTTGTTACACTATAACTTTCCTCCATTCTCAACGGGTGAAGCTCGTCCACTTCGTGGTACTAGCCGTCGTGAGGTTGGTCACGGAAACTTGGCGCTTCGCGCCATTAAGCCTGTGCTTCCAGCACACGAGGATTGTCCGTATACCATTCGTTTGGTTTCTGAAATCCTTGAGTCAAATGGATCGTCATCTATGGCGACTGTTTGTGCAGGAACGCTAGCATTGATGGACGGTGGTGTTCCTATCAAACGTCCAGTTACTGGTATTGCAATGGGCTTGATTTCTGAAAAGGATGGAAGCAAGTACGCGGTATTGAGCGACATCCTTGGAGATGAAGATCACTTGGGAGATATGGACTTCAAAGTAACAGGAACTGAGAAAGGTATCACCGCTTGTCAGATGGATATCAAAATCGAGGGATTGTCATTCCAGGTTTTGACTGAAGCTTTGAATCAAGCGCGCGAAGGTCGTTTGCACATTCTTAAGGAGATATTGAAGACGATGTCTGCTCCTCGTGAAGACTACAAACCACACGCACCACGTATCGAAAGTTTCGATATCCCAACCGACATGATCGGAGCGGTAATCGGACCTGGTGGAAAAATCATTCAGGAGATTCAAGCAACTACCGAAACAGTCATTACTATCGACGAGCGCGATGGAAAAGGAGTTGTTGAAGTTTCTGCTGCGAACCTAGATTCAATCACCCGTGCTGTAAATCGCATCAAATCAATCGTTTTCCCTGCTGTTATTGAAATCGGTGAGGTTTACGAAGGTGTCGTTAAGTCGATTATGCCTTACGGAGCTTTCGTTGAAATCGTTCCCGGTCAGGATGGATTGTTGCACGTTTCTGAATTGGAATGGCGCCGTGTTGATAACGTGAATGATGTCTTGAAAGAAGGAGAGATTGTGAAGTTTAAGGTTGTTGGACGTGATCCAAAAACCAATAAAGTGAAACTTTCTCGTAAGGTTCTTCTACCTCGTCCGGAAGGAATGACTGACGAAGAGGCAAACGGTCAAGATGATCGTCGTGATCGTGGAGACCGCGGTGACCGCGGAGATCGTGGTGGTAGAGACAACCGTCGCGACGATCGCAGAAGATAAGACAGAAAGTCAGTATAATTTTTTCTGCATCATTTTTGATGTTTTAACGTTACATCTTTCTAAATTTTTCGTTACACTAAGTATCGAACCGAATCTTCGGTAATTTAGATGGCTAGCAAATCGAGGCAATGAGACAGTTAAAAATAACAAAACAAGTAACGAACCGTGAGACAGCGTCTCTGGATAAGTACTTGCAAGAAATAGGTCGTGTAGACTTGATTACCGCTGATGAAGAGGTAGAGTTGGCACGCCGCATCAAGGCAGGAGATCAGGCCGCTTTGGAGAAGTTAACCAAAGCGAACCTTCGTTTCGTTGTTTCGGTATCGAAGCAATATCAAAACCAAGGGTTGTCGCTTCCTGACTTGATCAATGAAGGTAACTTAGGATTGATTAAAGCTGCACAGCGTTTCGATGAAACACGCGGTTTTAAATTCATTTCTTACGCCGTTTGGTGGATTCGTCAATCTATTCTTCAGGCTTTGGCAGAACAGTCTCGTATTGTTCGCTTGCCGTTGAACAAGATTGGGTCTATCAACAAGATCAACAAAGCTTTCGCCCGTTTGGAGCAGGAGTACGAACGTCCTCCAACCGCTGCTGAATTGGCTGAAGTGCTTGAAATGACACTCGACGAAGTAAAGCAATCGCTTAAGAATGCCGGTCGTCATGTGTCGATGGATGCACCTTTGAAAGATGGTGACGATAGTTCAAGTACGATGTATGATGTATTGCAAACTGGCGATACCCCATCTCCCGATACAGATTTGATGAACGAGTCATTGAGAAGAGAGATTGAAAGATCACTTCGGACCTTGACAACCCGCGAAGCGGATGTGATTCGTTTGTACTTCGGTTTGAATGGCGAACATCCAATGACTCTGGAAGAAATCGGTGAACGTTTTGACCTAACGCGCGAGCGAGTTCGTCAAATCAAAGAAAAAGCAATCCGACGATTGAAACACACTTCGAGAAGTAAGATTCTAAAGTCTTACCTCGGATAAAGAATCTAGCCCTGCCAATTTGGTGGGGCTATTTTTTTATGTCTTTTGAAGCCCATAGATACCTGCATGCTGCCGTTCTGTGCGGACTCCATTTCGCAGCAATGACTTCGTAGTCTGAACGATTCGGTTTTTTCGAAGAGGGAATGTTGTAGTGTCGTTCCATATTCTGTCGAATACCTAGATCATCAAAAGGAAAGACGTCAGGGCGCTTTAAATTGAACATCAGATACATTTCAGCCGTCCATCGTCCTATGCCTTTGATGCGTGTCAGTTGCAAAATAACGGCTTCATCGTCTAATGCGTGGAGGTTGTTGAAGGTGTCTTCATCAGCAATGAAATGTTCTGCCAATGAATGAAGGTAACCTTGTTTTTGTCCGCTGATGCCTACAGACCTCATTCTTTCGCTATCCAAAGCCAACATGCGTTGAGCCGTCACTTCACCATCCAACAAATGAATGAGCCTATCATGGATGGTTTTGGCTGCTTTCACCGAGAGTTGCTGACTAATAACGGCCGAAACGAGCGTTTTGAAAGCAGATCGTTGCTCTGTTTCTGCCAACGGGCCAACTTGCATTATGATATCTGCGATGATGGGGTCAGCCTTTTTAAAGAAGGAAATCAGATCTTTCAAGCGATTAATTTTGGTTGAACATACTACAAAGCCATGAATTTACGTCTGTGATAAGTCTAAACTTCTCATCTTTGTTGTCAATGAAGTACGCCCAAATATTCTTGTTAGTCATCGTGACTTTTGCTCTAGGCATCACCTCGTGCAGAAGAGATAAGATAACAGAAAGCTCAGACGCGAAATTGGATTTTTCTGTTGATACAGTCCTTTTCGATACTGTGTTCACGACCATTGGTTCGATAACAAAATCGGTTCGCGTATACAACAACAATCCCGACCGGGTGCGTATTTCATCGATAGAGCTCGAAGGAGGCAGTCAATCGAATTTCAGGATGAACGTTGACGGCCTTCCAGGTGACTTGTTTACTGAGATTGAAATTGCCGCTGGCGACTCTATGTGGATTTTTGTGGAAGTTACAGTGGATCCCGGCAA
>JANRAA010000309.1 GCA_030728235.1 Flavobacteriales bacterium | reverse complement strand
CCCGGAGACAGACGAATTCAGTACCTGTTTTACAATCGCGGTATGCACCGACACATCATTTATCGACGAATCTGCTTTTGTCCAATCACGGAACTACCCCTATTTCACTGCACAAGGTATGATGGAGACAGAAGATGTCAAATTTGACTGGGTCTGTTTGCAATCACCTGACAGCGCGTCGTTTGCCATTGTGAACATGAAATTATTTGATCTGCGATTTGGGAGAACTGTATTCTTATTTCCAAAAAGAGATGGTAGTTTTCTGTACAGTCAGCTACAGACATTAGGGACAGATAGTTTGGGCTTAGTAAATGAGATTAAAGAAAGTCACCAGGTAGAATTTTCTTCAGCATATTAGGAGGAGAATTGAATATAGAAATGGATTTTTTCACTGCCCTTCGAAATGAAAATGCTACCGCATTTAAGCAGAAAACGTATAAGCGCGGTGAACTTTTGGTATCGTTTGGAGCCACCTCTTCAGACATCTTCTTAATTACCTCAGGTGCGTGTAGGATTTATTTGCAAAATGCAGACAGTGAGCACACCATACGTTTCGGATATGAAAACTCCATGATAACTGCTTTAGATTCTTTTATAGAAGACAAGCCAACGGTGTATGAAATTCAGGCATTACGCAAGACAACCACAGAAGTACTGACCAGATTGGATCTCGAAAACTTTATAGAGAATCACCCTGATCGTTTGAGATCTTACAACGAGATCCTCAAGCAACTCGTAATTCAACAAATGGAACGCGAGCACGACTTGCTGACTTTATCTCCCGTTGACAGATACACCAGAGTCTTGGCTCGCAGTCCGCAGCTATTTCAGCACATCCCTCTAAAATACATCGCCTCTTATTTGCGCATGACCCCTGAGACCTTGAGTAGGATTCGGAAATCTTGATTTCAATCAAGAGAAAGCAATTTGTATTTTTTCAACTTTGTGACATGAAAACACTGCATGTCGCCACCGTATTGGATGAACTTCAAAATATCGTTCAGACCAATTTAGCCTTTGCGAAAGACTTACAAGAAAACCACATAGACCGCATGTTTGAATCTCCTGGTCCTGGCAAGTGGTCGGCAGTTCAATGTCTGGAGCACCTGAACCGCTATGCAGCTTTTTACCATCCAGAAATAGAAGACAAGCTCAACAGCAATGGCGGTGACCCCCATTACAAACCAAGTTGGTTGGGAAATTACTTTGCAATGTCGATGCTCCCAACGGAGAAAATGAAGACCATGACAACCTTTAAAAGCAAAGACCCGGTGCATGACCATTTGGACATCTCCGTATTGAGAACGTTTATTGGGAATCAGGAGCGTATGCTTTCGATGATTGAAAAAGCTAGAAAGAGTGATTTAGGAAAGGTTAAATGCAAAACCACCTTGGGATCGTGGCTGAAGTTTAAATTGGGCGACACATTTCGGTTTGTGATATATCATGAGTTGAGGCATATTGAGCAGGCGAGGAAGGCGGTATTGGGGTGATTTTGAGACCCGATTAATTCGTTTGAAAAGGCAAAAAAAATTATACGGGAACTTACAAAATTGCAAACATCCGTATAATTCAAAAAATTCCATCTGACTGTATATCAATGGTTTATATATTTCACAAAAAAGCTAACATGCTTTAGTCCCGATACATTTTGTTCTCTACCTTTGCCGAGTGAACACTCTCACCCGCATAAAAGCTCTGTTTCTTTTAATCGGCTTGGTGGTATCAATTTTACCGCACGAGTTGTTGCATTCGCACGAACATGAAGTTTCACATTGCGATCACCATCATGTTGTTGCTTCTGAATCTGGAGTTCCTCACGGATTGATTTTCGATATTGACGAATCGCACGATTGTTCACTCTGCGATTATCTTCAAAACATTTCTTTTCATTACCTCGAATACAAGTCTATTCGTGGAATTACCGAAGTAGACTCTTCGATTTTTAATGCGTTTTATCTCTACTTCGAAACAACTGAAAAAAGCTTAGCGCATACAGGTCGTGGTCCACCTACCATATAAACGCAGCTTTCACATCCCTGCCGCTGGCAGGAAAACCCTTTTTATTATTTCTTTTTGATCGCGCAACATGACGCATATTCGTCTATTGCTGCTTTTCAGTGTATGGATATTCACTTCAAATGCATATTCTCAAAACACTGAATGTCAGCTCGTTGTAAGCGGGAGAGTTGTTGATGACCACGACCGACAACCCCTTGCTTACGCACATGTTTATATCAAATCATTGAACATTGGTTCGGTGGCCGATAGCACTGGCTATTACGAACTGCGTGGATTATGTGCGGGCACCTACCAAATCGACGTCAGTTATATTGGAACCATTTTACCATCGACGGAGATTGAATTGAGTTCGAGTACGACCCTCAATCTTTATCCTGAAATACACCCTGAAATGC
>JANRAA010000308.1 GCA_030728235.1 Flavobacteriales bacterium | reverse complement strand
TATAGAAATCCTGACGTTAAAAAACACCTTCTCATTGCTTCTGAATTGCAAGAAGACGGACAGCTAGCAATTCTAGGCACCTACTTCGCTGAACATCCCGAACAGGTAAATGCTGAAATCCGCCATTTGCTTCAGCAAGCGGCCGAAGCCTGCGCATTGCCACGCACTGTTGAAACATACAACGCCTTGATCAGTGGACTGAATGCTTCGAGCGACTCAACGCAAGACCTCTATGTTTTCAAAGGAGAGAATGTCCCCGATTACAAAACACTGGCAAACTTCAACGACACCATTTCAGTTACAATTCATACGTCAAAAGGCATAATTGCAGTGGATTTGTACCCACTTATCGCTCCTGGTACTGTTGCAGCTTTTCTGAAATTGGCAGACAGCGGCTTTTACGATCAAAAGCGTTTTCACCGCGTGGTTCCTAACTTCGTTATACAAGGTGGTTGCCCGAGAGGCGATGGTTGGGGAAGTTCTGACGACGTCATCCGATCAGAATTTTCAGCAGAAAGTTATTCAACGGGAGCCCTTGGCATGGCCTCGGCAGGCAAAGACACAGAAAGTTGTCAGTGGTTCATCACCCACTCTCCTACTCCTCATTTGGATGGGCGCTACACCCTATTTGGCCGCGTTTCATCGGGAATGGAAGTCGTTCGACAAATCACTGAAGGCGACACGATAGAAAAAATCCTGTATTAGGTCTTTTGCTCTTTCTTCTTCGCAGCAGGAAAAAGAATGTTGTTCAGAATCAAGCGGTAACCGGGCGAGTTAGGATGTAGATTCAAATCTGTTTGGGGGTCATTCACCAAGTGACGATAATCTTCAGGATCATGTCCGCCATAATACGTCCACTGACCCTGACCCAACTCACCGTGAATATACTTCGCGCATTTCGTGCTCTTGGTTTCTCCCATGATAGTGACATCTTTGCGAATGTACTTATCTCTGAAAGCTGTTGTCTGCCCCATAAATCCTTTGATCACTTGCTCGTGATTCTGAGTGAGCATGGTAGGTATGACATCCCATTTTGCGCTGAAGTCAAAGAGAGTGAAAAAGTCATTTAACTCCTTAATTTTTGCATGATCTTCGGTACCGTCAATGGTACTGAACTCATACACCATGGGGTCGCGTTCCAATTGGTAGTCACGAAAAGCCAAACCATTTGCGAAGTTCAGTTTCTCTTGCGCGCGCGGATCGGCTCCATCGCCATCAAACATACTTTCGCAAATATCTGTATCTGCGGCAGCTAGTGCGATGTCGAATGAATCGGTTCCTGAGCACATTGTAAAGAGGAACCCTCCACCAACGACAAAGTTTTTCATTTCAAAAGCGACTGCTCTTTTCATTTCAGACACCTTACCAAAGCCCAAAGAGCGAGCCGTTGCTTCTTGGCTTCTCACCTCTTCTTGATACCAAGCGGCATTCCTGAAACTGCGGTAGAATTTACCGTATTGTCCTGTAAAGTCTTCATGGTGCAAGTGCAGCCAATCGTATTTTGGAAGATCGCCACGCACCACCTCTTCATCGTAAATTACGGTGTATGGTATTTCAGCATATGTGAGCACCAAGGTAACGGCGTCATCCCATGGCAGTTTACTTTTTGGTGAGTACACAGCTATTTTAGGAACCACTTCGAGCTTTACCCTTTCCATGTTGACTTCCGGGTCGTTGATTTCGCGGTAGATCTGTTGTGCTTGCACATCAGCAATAACCTGCAAAGAGACACCACGAATGGTGCATTCAGCAACAATATCCGGATAGTTATCGATGAGGAAACTACCACCACGATAGTTCAGTAGCCATTCTACTTCGATGTTGTTTTGTAAAACCCAATATGCAATTCCATAGGCCTTCATATGATTCGCCTGATCCTTATCCATCGGAATAAGTAATCTAGAACCAAAGCCCTGAAGACCAAGGAAAATTAAAATAAGTAGTGTTACAAAACGTATCATGCACTAAAAATACAAAGAGATAACGACATCACCGATGCCCCAAGTGTTCTGACGTGTTAAAATACTAGAACGGCGGCTCAAAACCAGCGTGATCTGTGATTTCTTCTTCATCTGGCTCATTCATACGAGAGCCCATGGTAATGGTTTTCGGAGCGCCAAATCCTTCATTCGGACGCATGGCATTGGATATAGGAGATTCAGAATCAAACGTATCATAGTTTGCGAACTTCGCAAGATGTCCGATGAACCTCAAATCGATGGTTTCCAAAGCACCATTTCTGTGTTTTGCGATGATCAACTCACCCAATCCACGGGGATCGAGATTACGCGGGTGTTCATCAGGACTGGTATATCCGTAGTATTCAGCTCGGTAGATAAAAGCTACAATATCGGCATCTTGTTCAATCGCTCCCGATTCACGCAAGTCAGAAAGTAACGGACGTTTATCACCACCGCGCGTCTCCACACTTCGAGAAAGCTGCGACAGCGCGATAATTGGTACATTCAGTTCTTTCGCAATACTCTTGATTGATCTCGAAATACTTGAAATCTCTTGTTCACGGTTTCCTTTGCCATCACCCCCGGCTGTCATAAGCTGCAAGTAATCGATGATAACCATGTCGATACCGTGTTGCGCTTTCAAACGGCGACATTTCGCACGCAATTCAAAGATTGAAAGTGCTGGGGTATCATCAATAAAAACTGGTGCTTTCGCTAGTTTTCCGATGCGTTGGTGAAGCTGCTGGTACTCGTGTTCCTCTAAGGTTCCCTTTCTCAGCTTTTCGGCAGAAAGTGCCGTTTCGCTGGCTATCAGACGTTGCACCAATTGCACCGCCGCCATTTCTAGAGAGAACACAGCCACTGGCACATCGTAATCTACCGCCATGTTGCGCGCCATCGACAAAACGAAAGCCGTTTTACCCATACCTGGGCGTGCAGCAAGTACGATCATATCAGAGCGTTGCCATCCGCCGGTGAGGCGATCAAGATCAGTAAACCCGGAAGGAACCCCAGAAATACCGTCTTTATTTTTTATCGCAGCCTCGATGTTGTTGATGGCCTCTCGCAAGAGGTTACTCATTGAATCGTAGCTTTTCCGGATATTCCCTTCCGCTACTTGGAAAAGATTAGCCTCGGCTTTGTCGAGCAATTCGAATACATCAGTCGACTCTTCATAGGCATCTTTCATGATTTCATTCGACACACGAATCAACTCACGTTGGATGTGTTTTTGAGCAACGATACGCGCGTGCTGTTCAACGTTTGCAGTACTGGCAACGCGGGTTGTGAGACTCTGCACATAATATGCACCTCCTGCTATTTCGAGGGTGCTGCGACGCGACAAACGGTCTTTAACCGTAAGGATATCGATGGGTTCGCTTTTTTGAAACAAGTCAACGATGGCTTCAAAAATCACCGAGTGAGCATCTTTATAAAAACTCTCTGGTTTCAGAATATCAATGGCTGAGTTCACAGCCGATTGTTCCAACATCATCGCTCCCAAAACTGCCATTTCAAGATCAATGGCTTGTGGGGGCAATTTACCTGCTAATATTTCACCTGCCGACTTTGGTGATACACCTAAAGGCAGTCTTTCCGTTCTTTTCGTTTCTTTCCGTTGATCCATGAGGGGGCAAAAATACACTTACGTGAGACAATTAAGGTCAGAAATCTTCACTTAACTATCCACGCGATTTCACCAAGGTTATTAACACTCTGAGATAACAACGACGTTCTCGTGTTGTATATTTGTTTATGACCCGTTGGATGTATCTTGCTTTGCTGCTGGTATTGTCGTGTAAAAAACCCGACACCACTCCACCTGATGTGAATCTTGAAATTCCTTCATCGTCTCTCACTGCCTACAATTATGGCGAAAGCATCTTCATCCGCTTTAGCGCCAGTGATGAAACTGAACTAGCTAAGTATGTTGTCCAACTCGTTGATATAAACCGAAGAATAGTAGCTGGCTCAGGTTTCATAGACTTAGAAGGAAAAGAAAAGACCGTGACAACATCGCTCGACTTGGTTGATCGGCATCTGCCATCTGACGATTACTCGCTTGAAATTCTTGTTGAAGATCGCAACGGAAATCGCGGTATAGCCTTCACCACGGTGAGATATTACGAACTTCCTTTGGCACGTGAGGCCTTGTTCGTTGTGCGCCAATCATCAAACACCACTGTAATTGATTCCTTATCAACCACAGGTTGGATGATGGCAGCTGCGCTGGATGTGGATGCGGCGGTGGCATTTGGTGGGAGCTATCATCAACACTTGGTGGTGGGAGGAAATAGCGTTCCCGCTTGTTTTTTCTATCAAGTGCCCGAGCTATTGGGGATTGGTGGGTTCAGCGGACAAAATCCACTTGGCGGACAATTCGTTTCGGATATTGTTTTTGATTTTAATCGGAAGAGTTATTTCGTTTCCTTCTTCGATGGTTGGATACGTGAATTTTCAGGAAGTGGCGGAATTAAAAATGCCTTTCAAGTCACCCCTGGCTTCGAACCACAGAAATTGCATGTATCAAATGGGGAGTTGATTTGTGAATTGGTCAGCCCAAATGGTCAAAGCCGCGTGCTATCGAAATACAACATTAGCAGCGGAACATTGCTAGATGCATCAGCGATTTCGTTTGATGTAATTTCATTTGTGGAGACATCGAACAACCTATACGCCATTGGCAATAGCGGTTCAGAATCGAAAGTCGCAGCTGTATTCGAGAACATGACAAGTCAGATTCAAGATTTATTGGTTGAATCAACCCAAATACGTGACGTAGCTGAACTGTCGAACGGATGGGTTGCGCTTGCACATTCAAACGGCGTGGTGCTTCAGAAACTTGGCGAGGCCGTTTTCTTTCCTGGATCAACGAACAGCTTCTCGGCCATCGACTTGGATTTCGACACCACGACCAATACGTGTTTTGCATTGAGTGCCAGCAACCAGTTGGTGAGTATCTCGCCAACCGGAAACATCGTCAACACGATTGAAACAGGCCCAGACACTCAGCGAGTGGTCGTGCTCTTAAACAAATAACTAAGGATTTAGAAGCGAACCTCTCCACACTCCTCGACCGTGTGTACCGATAAAAAGCTCCCTTGTCACCTCGTTAATCACCATTGATCGCACCCAAGTGCCAGGCAATCCGTTCATCAAAGTAAAATCGTATTCCAGCCGATTGCGCGTAAAAACGCCATGGTTCGTGCCGATGTACAGCCTTTCATTGTCTTTATCATCGAGCACCAAAGCATTTATTACTGCCCAACCTAGATTTCTGCTTATATCGATATATCGATCGCCATTGAAACGATACAGTTTACCGTCTGGATCAGCGTCTTTGTATGCCAACCAAAACTGCAGCGGATTATCGGGGTCGATGACGATTGCCGACAACCAGCCTGGCCGTGGAATTCTCGCTACTTCTGTCCATTTCACATCTTCTGGATTTGGAGTCAGTAAGTTATTGGTCCGGAAAAGCAGAGGGTTCACTTTCGATTCATCGAGCACGTAGGCGTACATAACGTTGGGGTTCGATTCAGAAAGGAAAAACTTATAAACGTTTACGCAATTCTCACAAACGGCTTTGACATCCAAAATGGGATCCCATTTTGCCCCTTTATCAAACGAACGCATCAGTTTATCGCCAGCACAAAACAGCACTTCCGTCCGCTTCGGATGGCAGCGAATCCAAGTATGCCAGTCAGAACGCGTAGCTCTTGGACTTACAACTTTCTCAAAGGTTAAACCACCGTCATCGCTGCGATTGAGTATCCCATTTTGCTTCGAGGTATACATAACCATCGCATCTTTCGGATCGATAATGGTTTCAAATCCATCGCCCCATGTGGCGTGATACCAACCCATATCTGTTCCCAGTGTGCAACCCGTGTCGTAGGCACCAAAGAGCACTTTAAGCGTATCTGATTGGGCCACATCCAAGCCGAAAACATTCGATACACCGATACCAAAATCGCGGTTATACCAGGTTATTCCTCCATCGGTGCTGCGAGATACGCCACCATCGTGAGATGCCCAAACTGTTGTTCCGTTTTGTTCAAAAAGTATGTGGTGCACGTCGTCGTGCATTTGATTGGCATCTATCCTCTCGAACTTTACTCCGCCATCGATGCTACGGTAAATGGGCTGCACATTCGCAACCATGATGATTTTCTCATCGACAGGTGAAACGACAAAAGCGCGACCGCGTGTGGTGGTGAGGTTATTCATTTGTTCATTCAACGAACGGACGAATTTCCAAGAGCGCGTTTTTATATTGTAGGTCTGCAATTCGGCCGCCCCGAGAGGAGATTGTGAGAACTTCTCAGCACATGAAACGCCTACCCAGACGAGATTCGGGTCAGATGTTGAGGCTTGTAAAGTAAGACGTCTAAAAGGAAATTTGGCTGCATCTTTATAGTTCGGCGCCTCATGCTCATCCCAACTTGCGCCGCAGTCGTTGCTCACAAAAAAACGTTCTCCGCCGGCAATCACTACGGCAGGATTCTCAGGTAAGATCAGAATGTCGTAAAAAAAAGAAGGAGCAATCTTCTTCCACCTCACCTTCTCGGGGATGTCTAAGGCATTGTCTGTAGCATACAAACCCTCACTCGTGGCTGCAAAAACACGATTGAAGTCACATGGGTGCGCAACGATTTCAGCAATGTACAGCAAACTTTCTTGTCGTTCGGATGGCAAAATCGCTCGGCCATTCTTCTGACCATTTATGTTCTCCCAGCTTTTCCCGTTGTCGGATGTCCGCCACACACCATCAGAAAACATAAACTTATCATCCCCATCTCCAGTTGAGATCAACCACTGTTGAGGATTCAACGGATTCACCGCAATTGAGCTCACCCCTGAAACAGGAAGCTGGTCGGTGCCTGCGTTCCTCCAAGTTTCTCCATTGTTTTCAGTCACAAACAATCCACCTGTTGGTGAGCAGGCAAAAACCCGACCTTCGATTACAGGGTCGACGTAGAGGTAATTGATTCTCCCTGTTCCATTTCCTCGATTCAAGGCATAAGCAGGAATGGCTGATCCACCTGGATTTAATTCGATGGGTTGTTGCGACGGACCTACTTCTGTCCACTTCCAATCGATGACAGGACCGCCCTGCCCTCTTTCGGAAAGCACACTTTTGTATGCCTTTTCGGGAAAACCATTGAACGATCCAGTGGCATCAACGAATCCCTTGGCATCTTCACACCATATTTCGAGTGCTTTTTGGCTGAAAAATGAAGAGTCTTCCATTTGCCTCATCACTTCCAGCTGACTGCGCAGGGAATCCTGATACCCCGTCAGAGACTGGGCATTTCCATGAAATAAACAGCAAAAGGCGATAACAGATACTAAGCAACTCTTCATTGTTCTCAAAGGTCGGAAAAGCGTTGTTAATTCTGCAAAAAACAAAGCCCGTTATGAATGATCACAACGGGCTTTAACAATATTGATTGTTGCCTTTTACTTTCCAGCAAAAGCTTTTTGCAATTTCGCCACAAAGTCAAGCTCTTCCCACGGGAATAGTTTCACCTTTACTTTCTTCTCCTTTCCAGCTCCATCAACGAATACTTTTTCAACTTCCACAGGGATGCGTCCCATGTGTCCGTATGCTGCCGTCTCACGATAAATTGGCGTTCTTAATTTGAAACGCTTTTCAATTGCGTATGGACGGAGATCGAAGATTTTATTCAATTCAACACCGAGAGCGCCGTCAGTCATTTTCAGCTTTGAAGTGCCGTAGGTATTCACATAAATTCCAACGGGTTCAGCAACACCGATCGCGTATGCTACTTGAACGAGAATCTCGTCACACAAACCAGCAGCCACCATGTTCTTCGCCATGTGGCGAGCTGCGTATGCTGCCGAACGGTCAACCTTGCTCGGATCTTTACCAGAGAAAGCACCACCACCGTGAGCTCCTTTACCACCGTATGTATCTACAATGATTTTTCTTCCTGTAAGTCCGGTATCCCCGTGAGGACCGCCGATAACGAATTTCCCAGTTGGGTTGATGTGAAGCTTTATTTTAGAAGTAATCAGCTTTTGAACCCGCTTTGGAAGCATTTTTTTGACACGTGGAAGAAGAACCTCTTCGATGTCTTTACGAATGGTCGCCAACATTTCCTTCTCTGCCTTATTCTTTGCTGCGGCAGTATTTGCAGAAGGCATTACGAACTCATCGTGTTGAGTCGACAAAACAATATTGTCGATGCGGATAGGTTCATTGCTATCGTTGTACTCAATGGTAACTTGCGACTTAGAGTCGGGACGCAAGTACTTCATCTTCTTTCCTTCTTTGCGAATAGCTGCAAGCTCATGCAATAACAAATGCGAAAGCTCTAGGGAAAGAGGCATATAATTATCTGTCTCGCGTGACGCGTAACCAAACATAATCCCTTGGTCACCGGCACCTTGATCTTCTTTCTTGGCTCTTTCTACCCCTTGGTTGATGTCTGGAGATTGCTCGTGAATAGCTGAAAGCACACCACAAGAGTTCGCCTCAAACATATACTCACTGCGGGTATAACCGATATCGCGGATTACATTTCTGGCAATGCTCTGAACGTCTAAATAACAAGACGCCTTCACTTCACCTGCAAGTATAACCTGCCCCGTAGTTACCAAAGTTTCACATGCCACCTTTGCTTCAGGATCAAAAGCCAAAAAATGGTCTATCAGCGCGTCAGAAATCTGATCCGCTACTTTGTCTGGATGTCCTTCCGAAACCGATTCGGATGTAAAAAGATACGGCATGAATTCCGTTTTAATTATGAGTAAAAGTGAGAGTTACAAGGCGTTTAAACCGATTAAGGTATCATTTCAATCGCCTTTGAACGGCGCCAAAGTTAGTATTATTTCGAGAATCGCAGAAGCTACTTAGGCCCTCAAAAAAAAAGATGTCTTGCAGGAAGTATTTAAAAATGAGCTAACTTTGCACCGACTTATCAAGAAAGACGGAGGGAATAGGCCCGAAGATGTCTTGGCAACCCGGATTGAGCCGGGTGCCAATTCCTACCTCGAAAGAGGAAAGATGATCGTAAAAGCAGACGTTTCTGTCGCCGGTTTTCTTGATTTAGTCAGCAAGAAAACTTTACATGAGATCGAAAATAGAAGAAGAAATCAGCAAGCGCATTCTCGTTTTGGACGGGGCCATGGGCACCATGCTGCAGCGTTACAGACTTGAAGAGGATGATTTTCGGGGCGAGCGGTTTAAAGATCATCCGCACCCATTGAAGGGGAACAATGATCTTTTGACACTCACAAGACCCGATATTCTGCGCGAAATTCACGATGCGTATTTCGAGGCGGGTGCAGACATTGCGGAAACAAACACGTTTTCATCAACAACCATTGCCCAGGCCGACTATCACCTTGAAGAAATCGTTTACGACTTAAACCTTCAGGCAGCGAAGATCGCACGTGCAAGTGCTGATCACTACACCGATCTTACGCCCAACAAACCACGTTTCGTAGCAGGAAGTATAGGACCAACAAACCGCACAGCATCGATTTCGCCAGATGTCAACAACCCCGCTTTTCGAGCCGTAACTTTTGATCAATTGGCCGAAGCATATGAAGAACAAACACTGGGCTTGATAGATGGCGGCGTAGATGCCCTGCTCATAGAGACCGTTTTCGACACCTTGAATGCCAAAGCAGCAATATACGGCGCTGAAGAAGCCATGAAGAAACGCAGCGTTACCATCCCCTTGATGATCAGTGGGACTATTACAGATGCTTCTGGTCGGACATTATCTGGGCAAACGGCGCATGCATTTTTAATATCCATGTCGCATGCTCCCTTGCTCAGTATCGGTTTCAATTGTGCTTTAGGCGCCAATCAGTTGATGCAATACGTAGATGTTTTAGCGCAACATGCATCCTGCCATGTAAGCGCACATCCGAATGCTGGATTACCGAACGAGATGGGACATTACGACCAAACACCACAGGAGATGTCGGCACAGATACAAGCATACCTCGAACGCGACCTTATCAACATCATCGGCGGTTGCTGCGGCACAACACCTGAGCACATTCGCGCTATCGCGGATGTAGCATCGAAGTTCCAACCCCGAAAGATCGTGAAGGAGGAAGCAGAATGAGTGCGAAAACAACCTTGGTACTTTCTGGTTTAGAGCCATTGATAGTTACCACAGAATCAAATTTTGTCAATATCGGTGAACGGACAAACGTTACTGGCAGTCGCAAATTTCTTCAACTCATCCGCGATAGGAAATTCGATGATGCCCTTGAAATCGCTCGAGAACAAGTTGAAGGCGGGGCGCAGATCATCGACATCAATATGGATGAAGGCATGATCGACGGCGTTGAGGCCATGACCACCTTTTTGAATTTGGTAGCGTCTGAACCCGATATCTCCCGAGTGCCTGTTATGATCGACTCCTCGCGATGGGAGATTATTGCAGCGGGCTTAAAAGTCGTGCAGGGAAAATGCGTCGTTAACTCGATCAGTTTGAAAGGCGGGGAAGCCGAGTTTATTGAGCAAGCCTCCACCATCCGCCGATACGGCGCCGCTACCGTTGTAATGGCCTTTGATGAAGACGGACAAGCAGACAGTTATGAGCGACGCATTGAAATTTGCGCCCGAGCGTACCGCATTCTTACCGAAGTTGTAGGCTTTCCAAAAGAAGACATCATTTTCGACCCCAATATTTTCCCTGTTGCCACCGGCATGGAAGAACACCGGAAAAACGCACTTGATTTTTTCGCAGCAGCAAGCTGGATAAAAGAAAATTTACCAGGAGCGCACGTCAGCGGCGGAGTTAGCAATGTATCGTTTTCGTTTCGCGGTAATCAGAAAGTACGTGAGGCCATGCACGCGGCATTCTTGTATCACGGAATCAAAGCAGGCATGGATATGGGAATCGTGAACCCAACCATGCTTGAAGTTTACAATGAAATTGACCCTGAATTGCTTGAGCTTGTTGAGGATGTTTTACTCGATAGAAAAGACGACTCAACAGAACGTTTACTCGAGTACGCAGACCGCGTTAAAGACAGCCATAAGACAAAAGAGAAAGACCTCAAATGGCGCGACCAAATTTTGGAAAAACGTTTGGAACATGCCATGGTTAAGGGTGTCATCGAATTCATTGAACAAGATACAGAAGAAGCAAGACTGCAATATGGTAGTCCGCTCAAGGTAATTGAAGGCCCACTCATGGCGGGCATGAACGTAGTTGGCGAATTGTTTGGCTCAGGAAAAATGTTTTTGCCTCAAGTGGTGAAGAGTGCACGTGTTATGAAAAAGGCCGTTGCTTGGTTGACCCCATATTTGGAGGCAGAAAAAGCAGGCACTTCAAACAAATCAGGTGTTATTGTCATGGCTACTGTTAAAGGCGATGTGCACGACATCGGTAAAAACATCGTTGGTGTTGTGCTGTCGTGCAATAGCTTTGAGATCGTCGATTTAGGAGTCATGGTGCCTACAAGTGTAATCCTCGACAAAGCCCAAGAAATTGGTGCCGACGCCATCGGTTTGAGCGGATTGATCACACCATCGCTTGATGAGATGATACACGTTGCCAAAGAAATGGAGATGCGTAAAATGACCATCCCCTTGTTGATTGGTGGAGCGACGACTTCGCGTGTGCATACAGCCGTGAAGATTGACCCGATGTATAGCGGACTCGTGATACATGTGAATGATGCATCGCGCGCTGTTCCCGTGCTGAGTTCAGCAAATGGAAAAGACGCGCAATCGTTTACAAAACAAATCAAAACCGAATATCAAGAGCTTCGCGAACTTTACAAAACACGCAATGCAGCCAAGCGTTATGTGAGTATCGAAGAAGCCCGAAGACTGCGAAGAAGAATAGACTGGAATCAAACAAAACTGGTGGTCCCAAATCAATTGGGAATTCACGAAATCAGCTTTAAACTAGAAGATCTCGTTGACTATATTGATTGGACACCCTTTTTCAAAACATGGGGATTGCATGGGAAATACCCCGAGATACTGACAGATTCGGTTGTTGGTGAGCAGGCCCAGGAACTTTTCAGTGATGTGAACGCCATGCTTGAACAATTGAAAGCAACGAATGCGTTGACACCAAAAGCAATTGTTGGCTTGTTTCCAGCAGCGAGCAAACCGAACGACGACGTTGTTGTGTTCGACGAGCATTCCAATGAACTTGCAACCTTTCACTTTTTAAGACAGCAATCAGAAAAAGACAGTTCTGCCAATCAATCGTGTTTGTCAGATTTCATCGCTCCGCACGACACAGGAATGACCGATCACATTGGATGTTTTGCGGTTACTGCTGGAATAGAGATTGAGCAGCTTGCAAAAGAATATGACGCACAGCACGACTCCTATCGAGCCATATTGATCAAAGCCATTGGCGATCGTATTGTTGAAGCAGCAGCTGAGCGCCTTCATTTGCAGGTTCGAAAAAACTTATGGGGCTATGCCGCCGACGAAGTACTCACAAACAGTGAGCTCATTGGTGAAAAATATCGCGGCATTCGCCCGGCACCAGGTTATCCCGCCTGTCCGGATCATCTCGAGAAACTCACCATTTGGCAACTTCTTGATGTAGAAAAACGGATAAACATTACCCTTACCGAATCATTGGCCATGGAACCCGCGTCTTCAATTTCTGGCTATTACTTCGCCCACCCCGAATCACATTATTTCGGATTGGGTAAGATTGGTAAAGATCAAGTAGAAGACTTTGCGAAAAGGCGAAACGAGCCATTATCATACTGTGAGAAATGGCTATCGCCAAATTTAAATTACGAACCAGAAGCATGAAAGTAACAGAACATATCGCACAGGCTAAATCGCCTCTTTTTTCAATTGAATTGCTGCCCCCATTGAAAGGGCAAAACATATCATCGATTTTTGATACGATGGATTTATTGATGGAGTATTCTCCTGCTTTTGTGGATGTTACTTACCACCGGGAAGAGTATGTATATCGGGAAGTGAGCGGAGGACTGCTTGAAAAGCGCACCGTACGTAAACGACCAGGAACCGTAGGTATTTGTGCCGCATTGAAGCACCGCTATTCAATTGATCCCGTGCCGCATATTATTTGTGGAGGGTTCAATAGAGAAGAGACAGAAAACGCATTGATCGACTTAAACTTTTTGGGTATCGACAACGTGTTGTTGTTGAGAGGCGATGCTATAAAGTCAGAAGGCACATTTAAACCCGAGCCTGGAGGACATGCATACGCGGTAGATTTGTTGAAGCAGGTTGTCCAAATGAACGATGGTATTTATCTTGATCCCGACTTGAAAAACGCCAAGAACACCGATTTCTGCATAGGTGTTGCGGGGTATCCAGAGAAACACTTTGAGGCGCCCAACATGAAGTCTGACCTGCGCTATTTGAAGCAAAAAGTAGAGGCTGGCGCATCATACATCGTAACTCAAATGTTTTACGACAACGCCGCATTCTTTTCATTTAGAGACAGA
>JANRAA010000307.1 GCA_030728235.1 Flavobacteriales bacterium | reverse complement strand
GATTTCGACCAAGACGCCTGCAGAAAAGTCGCGATGGGGAATCCACAACCTTGGGCTATTTCATCATTTCAGGGTTCTAAATCGTTGACTCCTCAGCAGGAAGCCTATTTGGATTCATTGCAGACAACAGCCTTTCTTGTGATTTGGAAAGACAGCATCTTATATGAGCGCTATAGCATGGAAGGAGGGGTTGATGTGCTTTCAAATTCGTTTTCGATGGCAAAAACATTCACCTCGATGGCCATTGGTGCAGCTGTAGATAGGGGCACATTGAAAGTTGAAGATCCTGTAAGCAAGTTTTTACCTCGTTTTGACGAAGGATTGAATGCAAAGCTGACCGTTATGCAGGTATTGCAGATGCGTTCGAATATTGATTTTGGGGAAAGCTATTCCAATCCTTTTGGTTACCAGGCACGGGCATATTACGGAACTGATTTGCTAGCGGAAACAGCACCGTATCGCGTGTCTTCAAATCCAGGCACCACCTGGGAGTATCAAGGGGGCAATACCGTTTTACTTGCGGAGCTTTTTGAAGCCCGAACAAATAAAAAATTGAGTGATTGGTTTAGTGAATGCTTTTGGAAGCGCATTGGTGCAGAGCATGATGCTTGGTGGCGAGTTGACCATGAAGGTGGAATTGAGCGATCATTTTCGGCCTTTTATGCCACCGCTCGAGATTTTGCCCGCATAGGAAAGTTGTTTCTTCACCGCGGAAAATGGGACGGTGTTCAGATTTTGAGCGGCAGTTATTATGAAGCTTCAATAACACCGCAGAGCGTTAAAGACAAAGAAGGAAACATCGTTCGTCATTACGGTTATCAGTGGTGGTTGGCGCCAGATGAGCAGCCAAGTCATTTTTCAGCACGAGGCATGCGCGGACAATACATTGTTGTAGTTCCCGAAAAAGAGCTTGTTTTCGTAAGACTTGGTCATTTGAGAGAAGAAAAGACAGGTGGCACAATGACGCCAGACCTAGCTAAATTTGTATCGATTGCAATTGGTTTGATTCCACAACAATGAGAGAAGATATAGAGCCACCAAAGGTGACTGATGTAGCTGTAGCCGTGGTGCGCAGCCATGATGAAATACAAAATGAGATTTGGGAGGTTTATCTGATTAATTTGAAAGACATCCCATTGGAAGTGGTTTTGATTCGTTCTTCGGGATATGGCATGATCAACGACCAAAAGATAGAAACAACAGAATTACGCCGTCATTTTGAGTTGATTCCACCTAAAAGTTGTCAGCTAATTGAGCCGATTCAGCCCGAAGTTTTCGCTTTATCCAACCAATATTGGGTCAGTTTTTACATTGACAAAGTTTTATACGACAAGAAATACATTTTTGTGCCTGAAAGTATTGAACCTCGTAACTTTATCACCATCCCCCTCATTGAAGAGCAGGGAGTAATGATAAAATAACCATGTTACGATATGTTGATTTAGAGAATGTATTGTTTTTAGATATAGAAACAGTACCCGCTGTTGCTCATTTCAATGAGTTAGACGAAGATTGGAAACACTTGTGGGAAGAGAAGTCTCGTTTTTTCCGAGAACGCGATGAAATTTCGTTGGAAGACTCGTACGACCGCGCGGGCATTTACTCTGAGTTCGGGAAAATCGTATGCATTTCGGTCGGTTATCTGCGTCAAAGCAGGGGCGATAGAAAGTACAGAACCACGTCGTTTTACGGACATGACGAGCGGGTTATTTTGGCTGATTTCGCGAATTTATTGAACACCCATTTTAGCGAACGCAGCCATATGTTGTGCGGTCATAACGGGAAAGAGTTCGACTTTCCATTTATCGCACGTCGCATGCTCGTTCATGGCATCAAGCTGCCGGAATTGTTAGATACTGCAGGGAAAAAGCCTTGGGAGGTAACACATATCGACACCCTTGAGCTTTGGAAGTTTGGCGACTACAAACACTACACATCTCTCAAGCTATTGACCAAGTTGTTTGGCATACCCACACCAAAAGACGACATAGACGGTAGTCAGGTAGCTTCGGTATACTACAACGACGGAGACGTTGAGCGCATATCTACTTATTGTAAGAAAGACGTTCTAGCCGTCGTGCAATTGGTTTTAAAATATCGGGGAGAGGAGTTGATTCCTGCCGACGCTGTTCAAGAAGTATAGAAAAAGGGCTCGCGAAATGCGAGCCCTTCTTATTTACTCAAGGCACTTTAGCCTTTGTTTGGGTTCATCAGAAAGGGATGAGGCATATTCCTGCGCTCATAGCGTACACCTCTGGGCCTTTGTTTTTATCGAATAGCGGAAGAAGCGCGTAGTTCATCCAAAAAGTGAGGTTTCCGTGTCCGATGCGCAGTGAGCCATCAACCTGAAAATCGTTCAAGTTAAAGTCGTTTTTCACACGTGAACGCACCTCATTATCACCTGTTTTAAATTCTTGCTTTGTAATAGACCCGATGCGCAATCCACCTGTAACACCTGCAG
>JANRAA010000306.1 GCA_030728235.1 Flavobacteriales bacterium | reverse complement strand
TCCCTTCGCGGTCTGGCGACTTTATACGCGCGCATTTTTTTCACTCTGCCGCTCTGCGCGAGCAATATCCAACCTCGCTGAGGTATTTGTTAATGCGAATTGATTCTTCCATTTCAATAAAACAGGTAGCAAAAGTACAGTTTAAGCGGCTAAATCTCTTTTGCTCGTCGGCTTAATCGCAATTAAAAGGGCATTAGTGCTGCTACATGAGGTGCTAGGCCTGCGAAAATAGGTGCGAAAACCAGGGCGGGAAGGATGTTGATCAACCGCAATTGGGTGAGGTTTAGCATATTCAATCCCAGTCCGATCATCAAAATGCCTCCGGTAGCAGTAAGTTCTATTTGCGGACTTCCTTCAAGCAATGGGGCTAGAAAGGATGCTGAAAGAGTCAATCCGCCCTGATAAAGAAACAAAGGGATTACAGCCAGTAAGATACCACGTCCGAAAGCTGCGGTGAGCGCCATCGATGAGAAAAGATCCATCAGCGATTTGGTCATTATGGTGTCTCTGTTGCCCGTTAATCCTTCTTCAAAACTCCCGACAATAGACATCGCTCCGATGCTGAACATGGCAAATCCTGTGAGCATCAATTGGCCTGGAGGCACTTTATCATCCGTGGCGTTGCCACGACCTGAGAGAATGGTGTCGAGCCGTTGCTGCAGGCGCAGGGCTTCACCCAAGACGATGCCTGTAGACAGTGCCAAAACCAAAATGAGGGGGTTGAGCGAGTTGAACGACATGCGGACACCCAGGTAGAGCGTGAAGAGCGCCAAGCCACTGATGACCGCGTTGGAAACACGCTCTGGCAGGCGGTGCTTGAGCAGCAAGCCCACAGAACCACCGACTAAAACAGTGGCGACATTGAATAATACTCCAATCATGCGACAAGTATACGCAAACGCGCGCATGATCGATTCGGTTCGTTACCTTTGCGCCGATGAAATTTTCAGTTCAAGCGAAAGATCCCCGCAGCAAGGCAAGAGCGGGAGTTCTGGAAACCGATCACGGTCCAATCGAGACGCCTATATTTATGCCTGTGGGCACAGCTGGTACCGTAAAAGCTGTCCCTCAACAAGATTTGGTGAATGATATCCACGCGCAAATTATTTTGGGCAACACGTATCATTTGTATCTCCGTCCGGGCATCGATATCATTTCGGCTGCTGGCGGTCTGCATCAGTTTATCCATTGGGATCGCCCGATTCTTACCGATTCTGGCGGTTTTCAGGTGTATTCGCTATCTGGAATTCGGAAAATCACAGAAGATGGTGTGAAATTTAAGTCGCACATCGACGGGTCTTCGCATGTGTTTAGTCCTGAACGTGCCATCGATATCCAACGCGCAATAGGTGCCGATATCGTGATGGCATTCGATGAATGCACGCCTTACCCTTGTGAATTTGGCTATGCACGTGAGTCGATGGAGATGACGCATCGTTGGTTGAAGCGCTGCATCCAAAGAATGGATGAAACTGAACCAAAGTATGGTTACAACCAAGCTCTTTTTCCAATTGTGCAAGGGAGCACATTTCCTGATCTGAGAAAGCAATCGGCTGAGTTTATTGCTGAGCAAGGAGCTTTTGGAAATGCCATTGGCGGACTATCGGTGGGTGAGCCGCATGAAGAGATGTATTCAATGACCGATTTGGTGTGCTCAATTCTTCCTGAAGATCGTCCGCGTTACCTCATGGGCGTTGGCACACCTGCCAATATTTTGGAGTGTATTGCGTTAGGCGTTGATATGTTTGATTGTGTGATGCCAACTCGAAACGCACGAAATGCAACCATATTCACCAAAAACGGTGTAATGAATATGCGAAATGCAAAGTGGGCAAATGATTTTACGATGCTCGATCCAGATGGTACTTCGCTGGTTGATACGTATTATTCGAAATCATACGTGCGCCACCTTTTCGCAGCAAATGAAATGTTGGCTTTTTGGATTGCCAGCTTGCACAATTTAGCGTTCTATCTTTGGCTTGTAAAAGAAGCGCGATTGAAGATTCAAGAAGGTACGTTTGCCAGCTGGAAAGATGATATGGTGAAGAAGGTAACACAGCGCCTGTAATGAAGTTGCTCGACTGGTATATCATTAAGAAGTTTCTCAGCACCTTTTTCTTTATGATTGGTGCCTTCTGTGTGATTGCCGTAGTTTTTGATCTCTCTGAAAATGTCGACGACCTCATGGCCAATGCTGCGCCGTTGGATGAGATTATTGTCGATTATTACCTCAATTTTTGTCTGTTTTTCGGAAACATGCTGAGCTCGTTCATCGTGTTTCTTACCATCATACTTTTCACGAGTCGGTTGGCGCAACAAACTGAGTTTGTGGCCATGTTATCGGGCGGCGTGAGCTTCAATCGCTTGATGCGTCCGTATTTCATCGCATCTACATTTTTGGTTTTGTTATCGCTTTTGATTGCGCATATTCTCTTGCCCGAGGCGAATAAAACGAAAGTAGACTTTGAGTTCAAGTACAT
>JANRAA010000305.1:11294-13573 GCA_030728235.1 Flavobacteriales bacterium | reverse complement strand
GTTCTGAAGGCTCAGGTTGAACGGCTGTTCCGAGGTCGCCGTATTGAGCGTAAGAAGTGAGGCCATCATAAAGATAGTCTTCGACATAAAATTATTTTGCAGGTTTCAATTCGTAAGATACGGCGAATGCCTACAAAAAGTTTCGAATCGACTTACAGGAAAGTGTGTTTCTTGGAGTCGAAACGGCTTAAACTTACGTCAACTAAGGCCGTGCTAGTTTGACGGAAAAAGCGCTGTAACTTGCTTTTTGACAGCGTTTATTCGTCTGACAGCGAATCAGATGCTACCAATAATCTGTTGGAAGCCCAAATCAAAAAATCGAAGTATTCGAAAACCTGTCTTTCGAAAGGATCTCTTTTCAATTCGTCGAGCTTCTGCACCAGTTCTTCATACAGATCACGCTCAGTGCGGGTTGTTCTCTTCTTGAGAATTTCATTGATGAACTCTAGGAAAACAGTTTCAAAAGCATACACCTTTTCGCGCGTTTCAAGGTAACGTTGTGTTGACCTCATGGTATATGGCAACAGACTTTTGTTTCCAAGTTCAAGGTGAATGATCAGGTTCAATATTTGAGCCATGCAATGAATGTCTTGTGTTTCATCTATCTCAATGTTATTGAGTAGCTGATTGATCCACTTTAGTGCTTCATTTGGATGTCCGGCCTTAAAGTACAACACAGCAATATTGAAGTAAAACGATGCTTTTCTAACCGAACTGAGCTGTCCTTCATATTTCAGCAAGCCCTCTTCTATTATCGGCACAAGTTTTATCCCGTCTTCAAAGTTCCCGTCTTCGGTATGCAATGCCAGTTCTATGCTGTTCGAAAGTGCGAAGATTCGAATTTCAAGATCTTCCGTGTTGTTCGACTCTAGTAGTTTTGGAAGTGCACGCAGTTTTTCAAGATTACTGAAGGCTTCCTCTTTCAGTCCCAGTTTATTGCCAAGATAGATGGCATTGGTAAGGGTGCTCAGGTGCATCGATGGTTCTTCGAGAAACAAGAATGGCATCCGTTCAATGAGGTCGAGGTTTTGGATGAGGTAAGGGTACGACGCCTGGTCTTCACCTGTGCCATAATAGTATGCGCTGTAGAGGTGATTCAATAAATAAGCGTTTTCGGTTAGCATACCCTCTTTCTCTTGACGCACGGCTAGTTCATCAAGAATCTTCTTGTATTTAGCCATTTCTTTTTTCGACCGCGCCTTGCCTTTCACATATAGGTTGCGGAATATTCTGCTTTTGATATTCCACAACTCATTGTAGGTATCTATTCGCGCAGTTAACGCCAAGTCGCCATCGAGTATGCGCTTCAAGTCTTTTTTGCCTAATCCTTCGTATTGATCTTTCTCGAGTATGCGCTTTTCCCAGCGAGAAATTTCGATTAGACTTGTGATTTTTTCATGTCGCTCAGCAATCTTTTTTACACTCCTTAAAATCTTTAACGACTGATCGTATAAACTCTTATTGTACAAAATTTCAGCCGCGTGAATTTGACGCTTGATTTGAGCTTCAACAGAGCTGTTGGCATGATACGAGTCGAGGCTTTTCAGCACGCTTTGATACAGTCTGTTCTTCGCAATGCTGAAGCGATTTACGAAAGCATCGTTTGCGAATTTCTTCAAAAGCTTTTCTTCATCGTACTCTTCTTGACGGTCAATCGCATCAAAAAGTCGCTGATAATTGTTTTCATCGCCAATTACATGACGAGATGAAAACACCTTGAAATACCGTTTTTCAGGTTTAGATAATGATTTAATCAGGCGGTGTAGGTTATCGCTGGCTTTGTTCGACATGGCACAATCAATTAAGTGGTCTTTGGAAAGATACAAAACTGACGCAGAAACATGCCTTAGAACTGAAATAATAATTTAGAATAATTACCTAATCTAATGGCTTTAGAAATGATATTCTACTACGAATTGTAGTGTTTGTATACCGATTGTGCGATTTTCAGATTTACCACTTTGGTAAGTTGTTCTAACGTGGCCACTTCGATTTCATCGAGGCTTTTGAAAGCATTCAGCAATTTTTCTGCTGATTGTTGTCCAACGCCTGCAATATCGGTCAGACTTGAACGATAGGCATTCTTGCTCCTGCGGTTTCGATGGTGACTCAGCGAAAAACGGTGAGCCTCATTGCGGAGGTGTTGAATTACCCTTAGTGTAGAGGATCTTTTATCGAGGTAAAGCGGAATGCTATCTCCAGGGAAGTATATTTCTTCGAGTCGTTTGGCAATGCCAATAATTGCAATATCTCCTCGTAAATTTATCTCTTAAAGCGCC
>JANRAA010000305.1:0-11284 GCA_030728235.1 Flavobacteriales bacterium | reverse complement strand
AGCGTTTGTATCGGCGGTACACGACTTCTTTCATGCTAGCGAAATCGTTAGGGCCTTCTACCGTTTTGATGTTGAATGTGCGGTACTCAGATTTGGCGGGTTTGGCATCTTTAAAAACAACGCAAGCTGAAGCAGGGTGAGTTCCTTGAATGTTCGAGTTATCGAAACATTCGATCTGTACAGGTAGTTCGGTTAAACGCAAGTCGTCGCGAATGGCTTCTAGTGTGCGAGTGGTATGTGCTTCAGGGTCGGTAAGCTCAAGTTGTTTTTGCTTGTCACGCATGAAGAAATTCGCATTCCGAATAGAAAGCTCGAGCAATTTCTTTTTATCCCCGCGTTGAGGGATGTGAGCCTTTACGCCAGGAATCTCAATTGAGACATTTATCGGGACAAAGATCTCATTGGCATTGGAGTTAAACCGATCGCGCATGGCGATGATGGCATATTCAAGCACTTCCTGCTCGGTTTCATCTAAACGGTGTTTGAACTCGGATGTGAACCCTTGGATGATCATACCATTCATGATCCGCATGTAGTTTACGAAGCTGCTTTTTTTGTCGGACACGATACCAAAGACATCGGTGTTGTGAATGCTAGGGTGGACAATCGTGCTTTTCGCTTGAAATTTTTCAAGGATTTCGATCCTATTTTTCAGTGATGCCGCCTTTTCGAATGCAAGTTCACTCGCGAAGCCATGCATGCGGTCTTTGAGGTACTTAATGACATCGTTGTGATTGCCGCGAATGATATGCCGAATGGATTCAACATTCTGGTTGTATTCTTCTTCATTGAAGAGTCCGACGCATGGCCCCAGACAGTTTCCAATGTGGTATTCCAGACAAACTTTGAATTTCTCAGCTTTGATGTTGGCTTCGCTCAATTGGTATGTACACGAGCGAATTGGATAGAGCTTTTTTATCAGCTCCAACAAAGTATGCATTGATTTTACCGAGGCATACGGACCGAAATACTCCGACCCATCTTGAATGATTTGTCGGGTAGCATAAATACGCGGAAAACGCTCGTTTTTGATGACGATGGACGGATACGTTTTATCGTCTTTCAGCGCTATGTTGTATCGCGGCTGGTATTGTTTTATGAGGTTGTTTTCGAGCAACAAAGCATCCAACTCGGTGTCTACAATGATGAATTTGATGTCGGCAATCTTCCGCACAAGAATCCGTGTCTTCCCGTTTTCGTGCTTGATTTTCGTGAAATAAGACGAAACACGCTTTTTCAGCGACTTGGCTTTTCCGATATACAGCAACGTGCCTTCACTGTCGTAATATTGATAAACACCGGGCTTATCAGGCAGTCGTTGAAGGATGTCTTTGATATGTTTTGAAAACTCCATAATTGGGCACGCTCGTCTGCAAAGTTACAGAGAACCGAGCCAGTGTTCAATAATCTCTAGTGGAATGACGTCTATCGGATATTTCTGCATCAAAGAATGGTTAAACATCCCTCCTGCTTAATGGCTTGAATATAATTCTTGCACCGTACATTTGAGACATGATATTTGTAACTGGAGGCACAGGGTTGGTTGGCATGCATGCTGTAGCAGCTTTTCTGCGCAGAGGCGAGCGATTGCGCTTGTTGGTGCGTGAAGGAAGTGACAGAGATCCATTGTTGGCATTGCTTCGTGATCAAGGACTATCGCAAGAGGTGATGTGGGTAGAAGGCGATTTGTTCGACACCACTTTTTTGGTTGAAGCAATGGAAGGCTGCACTGCTGTTTTTCATGCTGCCGCCATGGTTTCTTTTCACGCTGCTGATCGGGATATGCTCTACAAAGTAAATGTGGAGGGCACGGCAAACCTTGTAAATGCAGCCCTAGAGAATCAGATTCAGACATTCTATTACATCAGTTCAGTTGCTGCTTTAGGGCGGGGTGGACAAGGGAGTGTAACGGAAGAGGAAACTGAGTGGAAAGATGGTCCGGAGTTGACGAATTACGCCAGAAGCAAACATTTGGCCGAGCGTGAGGTATGGCGCGGACATGAGGAAGGGTTGCGGGTAGTGGTAGTGAATCCAGGGGTGATAATCGGGCGTGGAGATTTCAGCAGAAGCAGTGCCGCTTTGTATTTGAATATAGACAAAGGACTACCGTTCTTCCCCGCAGGGTCAAATGGATTTGTTGCTGTTGAAGACGTTGTTGACGCATGTTTTTATTTGAGTGATAACGGACGATTCAACGAGCGCTATTTGCTTGTGGGTGAGCACCAGTCATTTCAACATTTGTTCAATAAAATTGCAGAGTCAATAGATGTCAAACCACCTCAGAAGAGTGCGCCCCGCTGGCTTTTAAATCTCGCATGGCGAGCTGCTTGGGTTTGGGAGAAGATTTCAGGAAAGCGCGCGGTAATTACCAAAGAAGCGGTTCAGAATACCGATCAAGATTATCGTTATAGCAACGAGAAAATGTGCGCTACGGGCTTTACTTTTCGACCTTTGGATGCCGTTATCAAATCGGCTGGAGCAGCATATAGAGCGAAGTACAAGTCTGCCGCCCAATAACACTAATTCTTTGGCTGCTGGTTGCGTTCCGACTGGCGGTTTACGAGTTCGTTGAGCACTTCTTCGTAGATCGAGATCATGTCTTCAGGATCTTCATAGTACCATTTGAAGGAAGCCAGGAATTGTTCTTCCGAGACTTCGAATTTCTCAAATGTTTTCTTGTAGTACCGGGCAATGCGCGGACCTGGATTATCGGTTCGGATCATTTTCTGCTTGCTCACTGCTTCGAGCAATTGGACATCTGTGAGTAGAGCGACGAACGAATCCCGAGGGATGATATCGGCAGGTGGAATGCGCTCGCTCGAAGAGCAAGACGCTAAAACAATCAGGAGTATTGCCGCGTATCTCATCGGTTGAAAAGCAGTCTCTTTCCGGCAAGCGAATCCGATACCGCTTTTCCGTCGTAAACCTTTGTGCCATTCACCCAAGTACCTTCGATGCGGTTTGAGAAAGAAGCCCCCTCGAAAGGAGACCAGCCACATTTTGAAAGGAGACTTTCTTTGGTAACGATCCAGTTGGCGTTAGGCTTCACCAATACCAAGTCGGCGTAGTAGCCTTCTCGGATGTACCCGCGATCGGCGATGTCGAACATGATGGCAACGTTGTGAGCCATAAGACGAGGAATATCGACCAGTTCTATTGCTCCTTTTTTCGCCAGTTCGAACATGGCTACCACGGCATGTTGCACGAGTGGGCCTCCAGATGGTGCTTTGAAATAGCTCTCTTGTTTTTCAGCAAGTGTATGCGGCGCGTGGTCGGTTGCAACCACGTCGATGGTGCCGTTTTTAATCGCTGTTTGTATGGCAGAGCGATCACTTTCAGTTTTCACTGCGGGGTTCCATTTTATAAAAGAACCTTTTTCCACGTAATCTTTATCTGAGAACCACAAATGGTGAATGCAAGCTTCGGCAGTGATTCTTTTTTCAGCGAGCGGTATATCGTTTCGAAACAGCGACAACTCTTTGGCGGTAGAAATGTGCAAAATGTGCAGTCGGGTATTGTGCTTTTTTGCTAGATCAACAGCCATCGACGAGCTGAGGTAGCACGCTTCTTCACTGCGAATGATAGGGTGTTGGCTCATTGGCACAACATCGCCGTAGGTTGCTTTCGCGGCTTCCGTGTTTCGGCGGATTGTAGCTTCGTCTTCACAGTGCGTAGCGATTAACATTTTGCACTCACGAAACAGCGATTCAAGCACGTCTTTGTTGTCGACGAGCATGTTCCCCGTTGAAGAACCCATGAAAACCTTAACCCCACATACCGTTTTCGGGTCGGTTTTTAGCACTTCTTCCAGGTTGTCGTTGCTGGCACCCATGAAGAACGAGTAGTTGGCGGGCGAAACTTGCGCTGCGCGATCGTATTTCTGTTGCAGCAACTCTTGCGTGAGCGTATTTGGAACCGTGTTTGGCATCTCCATGAAGGATGTGATGCCACCGGCTACTGCTGCGCGCGATTCAGTTGCAATTTCTGCTTTATGGGTAAGACCAGGTTCGCGAAAATGCACTTGATCATCGATTGCTCCTGGGATGAGGTAGCATCCGTTGGCGTCGATTACCTCGTCAACCTGCGGTTGGATGGTGCAAGAAAAGTCGATGGCTTGAATGCGCTCATCGCGGACAACCACGTTCGCTTTTCTTACAGTTCCTTCGTTGATTAGGGTTGCATTTTTGAACAGGGTGGAAGTCATAGTCGTTTTATTTGGCTCTTTTCACCGGCATGAAACGCATTTTCAGCACACCCCAGAAGGCCTCCTTGAAAATGCCCATGCTCATTTTGCTTTCTCCGAACTGGCGATCAACAAATGTTATTGGAACTTCTTTCGCTTTAAAGCCCAGTCGTTGCGCTTTGTATTTCATTTCGATTTGAAAAGCATACCCGATGAATCGGATGTCGGAAAGGTCAATCGCCCTTAAAACATTGCGGTGATAGCATTTGAATCCGGCAGTGCAGTCGCGAATGCCCATCCAGAGGATGAGGTTCACGTATACACTCGCAAAATAGCTCATCAGCACACGGTTCATAGGCCAGTTGTCGACTTTACCACCTTTTACATACCGCGAGCCGATGGCAAAATCAGCGCCTGCCATGCATGCTTCACGCAAGCGAACAAGGTCGTCGGGGTTGTGGGAGAAGTCGGCATCCATTTCAAAAAGATAGGTATAGCCGCGTTCCAATCCCCAGCGGAAACCAGCAATGTACGCTGTACCGAGTCCTTGCTTTCCTGCGCGTTCGAGAATGTGAAGCGAACCGGGAAATACGGCCATCAGTCGCTTGACGATGTCTGCTGTGCCATCGGGAGAACCGTCATCAACAATGAGAATATGCAGCGGCACCGGCAAGGAGAAGACCTTGCGTACGATGGCTTCTACATTTTCTTTTTCATTGTATGTTGGGATGATTACCAGGCTATCAGACACGGTTCAAATTTTCTGTTTGTAAATATAAGACAAGTGGTGAATGAACATGTTAAAGGAAGTAAACCTTAGCTGTTCATGTACAAAAAGCTAATTTCTTCCTGCGTGAGCGGTCTCCAATGTCCTCTCGGCAGATCTTTTTTCGTTAGTCCGGCAAGCACCACCCTATCCAACTTTGTGATGTTATATCCGAAGTGATCGAAAATACGTTTCACGATGTTTGGGCGGCCTGACCTCAATTCAATTCCCACTTCGTGGAAGTTTTGACCATCCCCAACGAAGCTGATTTGGTCGATTTTAACAAGGCCATCGTCTAACGTCACACCAGCGCGAATTTCATCGATGTGTGACGGTTTCATTTTTTCACGCGTGGTGACGTGGAAGATGTTTTTAACGTTGCTCGAAGGAGAGAGAAGGCGTTTTGCCATGTCTTCATCGTTGGTGAACAGCAGCAAGCCCATCGCACTGCGGTCCATTTTCCCGACTGGGAAAATAACTTCTTTTGAAGCCCCTTTAATCAGTTGCATCACCGTGTTTCTTCCTCTTGGGTCTTCGAAAGTTGCCAAGAAGTTCTTTGGCTTGTTCAGCAAGATGTATTGCTTTTTCTCCGGGCGTATGGTATGTCCGTCGTATTTCACGACATCCTTTGTAGTCACCTTTGTGCCCAGTTCAGTTACAATGATACCATTCACAGACACCACGCCCGTGGTGATCATGACATCGGCATCACGTCGCGAGCAAATACCGCTGTTTGCGATGAATCGATTGAGACGAATCTCCGTGTTTTCATCGGGTGGAGTAGTGCTTTTTTTAATCGTTTTTTTCTTCTTGTCGAACGGTTTGCCGTAGGTTTTTCCAAACGGTTTTCCCCCTTTGAAATCGCGTTTTCCGTCTTTAAAATCTGGTTTAGAACCTGGACGTTTTGCGGCAGGGCGTTTTTCCTCCGTAGCACTCGTTTTTCTCAACGGCTTTTTACGGTCGTCACCGTCAGACTTTTTGGTTCGAGACGGCGCTGAAGCTGACGATCGCGTTGCGGGCCCATCGGGCTTGGTTGATCTCGTTCTGCGTGCGGTACCATCCTGACGTTGGCGACCTCCTGTTGTTGGTTTTTTGCTCATGACTGAATTCAGTTCACAAAGGTACGGATATGTCGCGAGAGGTTTACATAGTGGCGTAAAAGGCGTGTTCGATGTGTTCGATTTGATAATTCGGGGCGGGTCCTGTTATGGAAATAACATCGAAACGGGCCTCACTGTTTCCACTGGTGTGCCATCTCAAATAGGCATCTGCGCAGCGAATAATGCTTTTTTGTTTTGCGCGATTCACGGCTTGCCAGGGTTTTGCTACTGCGGCAGACTTGCGTAATTTGACTTCGACAAAGCACACGATGTTATTTTTAAAAGCGATGATGTCGACTTCGTTTTTACCCAATCTCCAGCGCTTCGCTTTTATTTCATATCCTGCTGAAGCAAGGTAGTTTGCGGCAATTTCTTCGCCTTCTTCGCCAATGGCAGATGTTGTTTCCATGGTGCCAAAGTGAGAAGAATTTGGATACAAAAAAGCGTCACTTTGTGGGTGACGCTTTTAATTTTGTAGATGCAACGATTGACTACTTAAGTATCAAATCGTAGCTGCCGATTTTATGAGAATCTTCGTAGATGAAGACTTTGTAATCGCCGTCGTTGATTTCATTTGCTACGGTGTAGAACACACAAACGTCCATCATTTTGTTGTTGTAGTCGATTGAACGAGCTACGCTATAAGGCTGTGTACCCTCACCTTCAAATTCTCTGCTTGCATTGGCTTCTGCAGAAGGTAGAACTTTGCCATCTGGGCCGATGATACGGAGGTAGATGTTTTTGGTGCCTGGCTTTGCGATTTTGTTTTCAATCACGGTGAAGCAAGCTTTGATCATTTCGGTTTTTGAAGCACGAGATGTTTCGACTTGTTTTCCGCTGTTTCTCAGATTTATTGCTTGAGCATTGACCCCAACGGCTTGCAGTATTTGTCCGGTTGCGATTATGCCCTCCATGTTTTGTTGTCTGTTCAGCAAGTTTTCTTTCTCGCCTTCAACGGTTGCGACACGATCGCGCATCTCGCTGTTTTCAGCCATCAATGCCTGATTGAGTTGGTTTAGTGAGTCGATTGTCACAACATAGCCTTTCATGATTTCACGTAAGGTGTTTGTTTCTTTTTTCAACTTGCTAACGCTCCAATCTTTGTCTTTAACTTTTTTGAGAAGATCTTCAATTTGACTTTTTTGAGCCGCCATTTCAGCCATCAAAACCGTATTTTCGGTTTGAAGGGTGTCGTAGCTAAACATCATCTTTTGCAGTTCGAGTTCGAGTTCACGTCGTTCAACTCCAAGGTCAGCAACCTCCTCTGCTTGAACTTCGATAACATCCTGTTTTTTAGACAGATTAAAACCCAGATAAGCGCATACCAGCAGCAGGGCAACGATGACGCCGATGTATCCTTTATTATTCATGACGATAGATTTATATGCGAAGTTAACGCTTCCCTCGACTTCGCATTGTCCTTAAAGGAATATCTGCATCTTTTTTTCTTGTATCAGGGGCTGTTAATAAGTTAAGTGCTACCTCAGGAGTGTGAGATGGATTCCTTTTTCGGTGCTTTTTGTATCTAAACAGGCTCTTTTGTAACTGATGATCGCATAGTAGGTGCCGTCGGGATACTCGCCGCCATCCCATCCAGGCTTGTTGTTTAGAGAGTCATAAATCAAAGCTCCCCAGCGATTGAATATGAGCAGTTTGTAATCTTCTAAATAGTCGAAAACCGTGCGATTGCCGGGTAAAACAGCAGGAACTCCTGGTGTTATCTCGAAGTAGGGAATGAAGGTGTCGTTATGACTGTCTCTGTTTGGACTGAAGACATTCGGTAAAACAAGAGGCAGATCAAGTGGTTCAGCGCTGATATATATTTCGACTTCGTCGGATTCAGTTAGGTCGCACAGTGCATTGTAAGCCGTGATTGATACGGTATAAAAACCATCGTTTTCATACGTGTATGATGCATTCGTTCCACTAAAGATGTTGCCATCACCGGTATTCCACGTTATCTCATCGGCGCCAGCCCCTGTGAAAAGCATGTCGAGGCGGTTGATGGTATCGCAAGGGCCCGGAATGGCTAGGCTAAATTGCAAAGTGATGGGGTCAGCGGGTAGAATCTGAACTGTTGTGAAGGCTGTGTCGGCGCAATCGGAACCAGGGTCAGCGATTAAGCTGATATTGAAAGTTCCTGTATTTGGAAACACGTGAGATGGGTTCTCAAGTGTTGAAGTATTGTTGCCAACATGGCCGAAATTCCAGAGAAAAGTGCTGGCATCGGTTGAGCTGTTTTGAAACTCCAAAAACAAGTCGCCACAGAATACCGTTTGTTCTTCGATCACGGCCTGCGGGAATGGGTCGACGTTGATGTTTATCTGTTGGGTTGAAGTGCAGGGACCGACAGAAATTTCGAGCAGTGCCTGATTCACTCCGGGGTTTAGCAAAGTGAAGTTAACCGGAGCGTTGTCATTTGATGTAGGAGGATTTGCATTCGCACCAAAGCTCCAGTTGTATGTGTATCCCTCTCCATACGTGCTATCGGGAGTAGCGACAAACGTTCGTCCTCCATTGCCACAATCGCCACCAATGACTGAAAAATTGGCATCTAGCGGCGGGTAGGCAAATACGGTGGTTGTGACCGTGTCGGCGCATACCCCTCCCGGATTTGCCACGAGCGTTACAACATAAATGCCTGTGTCGGGATAAGTAAAAGTGGGATTGGCATCGATGCTTGTATCATTTTCTTCTGTGCCAAAATCCCAGAAAAAGGTATTTGCCCCTGCAGAACCATTTTGGAACTGGAAATCGAGCCCTTGACATTGCGGCAGGTCATCTAAAAAAGCGATTGTCGCTTGTCCGCAAAGCACGACGTTAAACTGAAAATCCCGATTGGTATTCGATATCAACACCCCATTTCTGTACTCTTCAACACAAATACCTACTACATATTGTCCCACTTGGTTGGGTGTGCCTGTCAGCAAACCGGTCACGGGATCCAATGCAAAGGCAGGTGCCGATGTGATAGGATAGTCGGTCGAAAACGTAGCATTCCAACTCACGTCCATATACGGCGGAGCAGTAGGTGGATTCATTTGAACACCGGGGATTCCGCCATCTTTTGGGTTGCAAAATTTATAGGCCAATGAATCGCCATTTATGTCGGTAGCAGCATGATCAAAAACAAAGGGCTGATTCGCGCACAGCAGCACTGGAGGCAGGTTGTTGAAAAGCGGGTTGCTGTTGCAGATAGCTTGT
Organism: Flavobacteriales bacterium; assembly: GCA_030728235.1. Taxonomy (GTDB): domain Bacteria; phylum Bacteroidota; class Bacteroidia; order Flavobacteriales_D; family Sanyastnellaceae; genus RI-182. The sequence continues at coordinate 2,031 of JANRAA010000305.1, read as the reverse complement.
GAAGTAGGTGGTATTTGTGCAAAAAAGGTACTTCCGAGGTTGTCGCCAGCAGCGGGGACATTTAATATCGTTGTGTTGCGGCAACAACGCTGATAGGCGAGTGTATAGCCGATTGCTGAAGGAGGTATGGAAACCACGCCGGTATAAATAGCTTGTTGAACACAGACATTATCGGGCGGAACCAAACATGGATCGCCAGTGTCGAGCGGTAAAGTGCTTACTGTGGCACTTGCTAAACTCAAAGTGAGAGAAGTAACCAGCGTGCTGTTTTCATAAATTCCAATAACAGGATTGTTATCGTATTGCGAATTTCCGGGGTTGCAATCGCGGTAAACGTAGAGCGTTATTTCATATTGATCGCCACCCAGGCATTCATAGTGAATTACACCACCAACGATGTGTGAGGCAAAATTTGCCAGTGATGATAGAAGAAAGGTAATCGTTAGAACGAGTCTCATAAGGCCAAAGGTTGGTTCAAGATACACAACTCAAACGATTTTAAAGAACTCAAAAAGTGTCACCCTTTGAAACCTTATATTTGCCTTTTAAAATTCATATGGCAAACATCTCATCATACGATTTCAGCGGACGTCGTGCACTTGTCCGCGTTGACTTCAACGTACCACTCAACGATCAGTTCGAAGTAACTGATGACACCCGCATACGCGCAGCAGTGCCTACCATCAAGCACATTCTTGCGGGTGGTGGGAGCGTTGTTTTGATGTCGCATTTGGGCCGGCCAAAAGGAGTGGACCCGCAGTTTTCGCTGCGACATATTGTCTCAACTGTTGAGAAATTGATTGGACAAACCGTGATGTTTGCTGAAGATTGTATTGGCGATGCAGCCTTGCAGTTGACCGCGAATTTGGAATCTGGAAAGGTTGTTTTGCTTGAAAACTTGCGATTTCACAAAGAAGAAGAGAAGGGCGATGAGTTTTTCGCCGGACAATTAGCAGAAAACGGAGATGTATATGTGAATGATGCTTTTGGAACAGCGCACAGAGCGCACGCGAGCACCGCTATTATTGCACGTTTCTTTCTACACGACAAGATGTTTGGCTTCTTGATGGAGAACGAAGTTTTGAATGTTGAGCGCGTATTGAATAGCAAAGACAAGCCTGTAACTGCTATTGTCGGAGGCGCTAAAGTATCATCGAAGATTACCATTCTTGAGAATTTGATTGACCGTGTAGACGCTGTTTTGATAGGTGGTGGAATGGCGTACACCTTTATAAAATCTCAAGGAGGAACCATTGGAAATAGCTTGGTGGAAGACGATTACCTTGAGAAGGCACGTGAGATTTCAGCGAAAGCTACTGCCAAAGGCGTGAAGATTTACATTCCACAAGATACGCTGATCGCGGATGCCTTTTCTGTCGATGCAAGCACTCAAATCGTAGATTCTACTGCTATTCCTGATGGATGGATGGGACTAGATATCGGGCCGAAAACCGAAGCTGTGTATGCGGATGTCATCAAAGGAAGCAAAACGGTGCTTTGGAACGGACCGATGGGCGTTTTTGAAATGGATGCTTTTGCGCATGGAACGCGCGCCGTTGCTGACGCTCTTGTTGACGCAACAGCAGGTGGGACGTTTACCTTGGTTGGCGGTGGAGATTCTGTTGCTGCTGTGAACAAGTTTGGACTTGCAGAACGCGTTAGTTATGTGTCGACTGGAGGAGGAGCCATGCTTGAGTACCTTGAGGGAATTGAACTACCTGGAATAGCTGCCATCCGCGAGTAAGCGAAGAAGATGAGAAGTATACTGGTTTGCGTTTTATTGATTGCCACAGTTCGACTTTTCGGACAGGTCAGCGTATTTCCCAATGAACGCATGTTTTTTGGAGAGATGCTCTTCAACATCGAAGACGGTATATTGAACGAAGGGAATTCACGGTTTCGCATGGATGCCGTGTTGACCATTGCAAACGAGAAGATTTTCAAGGGCTATTCTACTTCGACCTTTGATTTGCTCTACACCGTCCGAAATGGCAAGTTATACCCTGCAGATAGCCGCTTCAGTTTGGATGT
>JANRAA010000304.1 GCA_030728235.1 Flavobacteriales bacterium | reverse complement strand
CGCGAATACCTCGTTAACCGCCTCGATGCTCCGCTAACAGTGGGTATGAAATACATGGTGAGCTTCTACATCACCAACGGGGTTATAACAAATAACTCGCAGGGTGGACTGGCGACAAGCCACATCGGTGTGTGCTTCTCAACAAACCAAAGCATGCAAACAGACATGGCGCCAATGATCGTGGAGCCCGAATTCTACAAAAGCATGCCGGTGTACTCGCGAGAATGGCTCGAAATGCGCTTTAGCTTCACTGCAACAGAACCGTTTGAATACATGACCCTCGGGGTGTTTAAATCAGATGCCGATATCTCTGTGGTGTACAAAGAAGGTGTGAACCCACAAGTGGCGTACTATTTCGTCGACGACTTCCAAATGGAACAACAACCGCTCGGAATCACTAATGTCAACGATAACCCGAAAGGTGACGATACCATTGATGATGAAGAACCTGTAACCGTGAACCAAGGTTTCTTCGTGCCCAACGCGTTCACTCCAAACGATGATGGCGACAACGATTTCTTCAACCCTGTGCTTCCTGAAGTGAGCAACTTCAAAATGTCGATCTTCTCGCGATGGGGAGATTTGGTGTACACGACAACGGTGCAAGATGCTGGCTGGTGCGGACATTCGTTCTCAGGTGAGTTGCTTGATGTAGATGTGTACATCTGGGAAATTCAATATGCTCTGCTCGATGACCCAGAAGACAAGGGAATTCAAGTGATGCGCGGCACAGTGAATCTCATTCGCTAAAAAGCGTCTTATCTTTGCACCATGCGTGCATCCCATCTTAGCTATTTGCAACATCACATGTTACCCGACATCGTTGGTCGACACCTGTCTCAGGCCAATGAATGGTCGAATGCTGTTGCTTTTCCAACCAAAGATATCGTTCAAAATAGAAACGTAAACTCCGACATCCGCGGCGTGCTCGCGAATACCCTTTTAGAACAATACGGAGACCTCGCAACTGGCGCAGTGCACGAAAATATTGAGGCGCTGAGGGCGGCCGATACGCTGACGGTGACGACCGGACATCAGCTCAACATCTTTACCGGACCCGCATTTTTTATCTACAAAATCAGTCATACCATCCGACTCGCTGAGGCGATGGCGAAGAAATATCCCGAAAAACGGTTCGTTCCTGTGTACTGGATGGCGACCGAAGATCATGATTTTGAAGAGATCAACCACGTGCACGTCTACCGCGAGAAACTGACTTGGGATACCCCCTCGGGCGGTCCTGTAGGCCGCATGAAGACAACAGGTTTGAGCACATTGGCCGAAGAGTTCATCGCCCTCATTAAACCCGATGAGCACGTGGCTGAAATGCTCAGAGAATATGCGAAACAAGGTAACTTAGCGGCCGCTACAAGGTTTCTTGTCAATGCATTGTTCCAGCACCTCGGGTTGATCGTTTTGGATGCGGATACACCCCATTTGAAGGCGTTTTTTGCCAATGAAATGGTCGATGATATCGCGCATGGCAGCGCCATGGATGTGGTAGCCACTTTAAATAGTGAAATTACAGCAGCCGGATTGTCGGTGCAGGTAAATCCGCGTCGCGTGAATTTGTTCTATTTGGCTGACGGACTCCGTTTGCGAATAGACATGGAAGGGGAGAAGCTCGTAGCTGGAAACTACCAGTGGACGATGGATGAAATCACGGCGGAGATAAAGCGAAATCCCGAGAAATTCAGTCCGAACGTGATATTACGTCCGCTGTACCAAGAAACCCTGCTCCCCAACGTTGCCGTAGTAGGCGGACCGGGGGAGGTGTCGTATTGGCTGCAGCTCGAAGGCTTGTTTGCAGCGCGCAACATCGCATATCCCGCCATTGTGATGCGCGCGGGAGGTCTATTCATCGCGTCGAATGTCGGCACCAAGATGGAAAAACTCGGACTTTCCGTCGATGATTTTTTACAACAACCCGACGACATCATTCGCGCCTGGCTCTTGCAACATGCCGCGCAATCGTTAACGTTCGACGTCGAAAACAACCAACTCGCCGTTCTAGCCGACCAGGTGAAAGAGCAAATCGCTACCATCGACAAAAGCCTCACCGGCAAAGCTGAAGCCATGAAAACCAAATGGTTAGCAGAGCTCGATAACCTATCGAAAGCTGCAGTAAAAGCCGTGAAACAAAACGAAGAGGTATCGGTAAACCAGATCCGACAAATTCACGAAACCTTGTTCCCCGCCGGTGCACCGCAAGAGCGTAGTCGCAACATCTTCGTGTTAAACTCCAACATCATCAATTTCTTCTTGCAAAACCTAAACGTTCAAGTGCCCGATCTATTGGTTATGCACCAAGATTAAATGTGCCTTTTTTATTTATATTTAGATTTTACGAGCCTCCTAAAAATAAGTGACCATTAAGGTGCTGTTTTAGGGATGTTTTTGGAGGGATATGTGCACTTTAGGTGCACATATAAACAAGTTGGCAGTAATTAAAAAAACAAACAATATGAAACAATCAATTACCTTTTT
>JANRAA010000303.1 GCA_030728235.1 Flavobacteriales bacterium | reverse complement strand
GAAACACCCATGGATCCAAATACAACTCCCGACTCATCTCGAATAATACTTGCCGACAATAGTGAGGTAAACTCCTTTCCAGATTGGGTAACATTAATGATCTCACCACTGAAAGATTGATTATCTTGAATTTCTTTGAGTACTCTTTTTCCCTCTGCCTTGTTCTTAAACAACATGATTATATCCTGCCCTATAACTTCGTGCAGGGTATATCCAAATTGAACCTGTGCGGCAGGGTTGAACTCGGTAATCTTCCTGTTTCTATCAACAGCAATGATCATGTCGATAGAACTTTGAATGATGTTTCTGGTGAAATTCTCGGCAGCTCTTAATTTGTCTTGTGTTCGTTTGTGCTCCTCAATCTCTCGTTTTAAAACAATATTGATTTCCTCTGCGATCTCAGCGCGCATGGTTTCCTGCATCAATTGCACCTGAACACTGAGGTTGTTGGTGGTGACTTGTATTGATGGCGAGCCTCCATAAACAGTGAGCGTAGGTTTAAACCCTACGAATATTTCATTCCCTGACCGGTCGAGGATACGGTACTCTCGGTAACTAACATCTTCTCCTTCGCGGGTTCTTATGAGATCTTCTTCTAACTTTTGTGCATCGTTCTGATTGAAAAAGTCGATGAATGCCATGTCGTATAAATCATCTTCCTCTTCGGCATCAAGCAGGTTTATTCCGCTTTGGTTGACGTATTTTATTCTGCCATCTGTAAGAATAAAAATACCATTTGGCGATTGCTCTACCAGTGATTTATAACGTTCGGTTGTCTGTTCAAGCGCTTTTTCAGCCCGCTTGCGCGATGTAACATCATAAAACATAAATACCTGCATGTCTTTCTGCTGATATTCTATGTCGCTGCAGGTTACCTCTAAAACCAAGCTCTGGCCTGTTTTTGCTTTGGTTAAGACTTCGGTTTTATTGACACTTCTGATGTCGATTGTTTGCTCCAAGCGCGATAGTTCCGACTCCCCAATGAATTCATTGAGCCTTTTTCCAATAACTTCTTCACTCGAGGTATAACCAAAAAGCGATGAGAATTGCGGATTACAGTCGGTAATGATCCGATTGGTAACAAATGCCACACCCTCAATCGATACCTGAGCCAATAGTTTAAATCGTTCTTCGCTTTCGCGGATGGCTTCTTCATAAAGCACCCGCTCTGAAATATCTCGAACTACCAATTGAATGGTGGTTGCTCCTGCTTCTTGAAACTTTGAAAAAATAACTTCACTGTGAAATAAGCTGTTGTTCTTTCTTCGCGCAATGAGTTTCTTCCGCTCGGATTCCCCTGATTTGAGGGTATTGAAATTCTTTGTAATAACAGCTATGTCGGCATCAGACAATAAAAACAGTCCTGTCTTTGGATGGAAAACCTCCAATGAAAACAACTCTTCAGCACTGTATCCGAAAATTTCAGATGATCGGTTGTTCGCTTGACTTATTTTAGATCCTTCAATCAAAAAAACAGCATCTGCGGAGCTAAAAAACAAATTCTCAAATCGATCTTTATTTCGCTTTTGTTCGGTGATGTCGACTAGCGTCCCTATTATGTGTTTTCTTTCTCCGTTTTCGAAAATGAACGCGTTTTCTACGCACCAGGCAATCGATTCGTCTTTGCGTTGATATCGAATTTCTCTGTTATTGATCTTACCATTTATGGAAATACGTTCGATGAACTCGTCACGTTCTTTTGGGTGAACGTACAATTCAGCGCTCTTTAATTCGAGTAACTCTTCTCTTTTGTATCCTAACAATTCGCAAAATGCATCATTAAAGGATATCAATTTTCCTTCGAACGACGACTCATAAATACCAGCAACATTGTTTTCAAACGCCATGAGTGCTTTCCTTCCTGGAAAAGCAATGTTGCTTGATACAATGGTTACCAAGGCATTCTGACAATTTATAAATCTGACGCCGCGAAGTGAAATACCTTCTTTGATAGACAACTCGGCCATGGAATCATTGACTAAGGACTCAGCCAAAGTTTTAATGAAAAGCGAGAATTGTTTTTCTGATATCTGATTGGCTCCATTACCGCAAATAGCAGATAAGAGCCAATTGGCTGGACCGTTTGAGCCAACCTTTTTTCCTGTATCCAGACAAACCTTCAACAATGCATCACTGCTGTGATGCATCCACTGATCTATATTGTCTGTCATTCTTCTAGCTCTTTCGGGAGTTTTACTCCTGCAATTTTAGTCATTTCACCGTTCTTGTACTTCACTGCAACAGCCAAAGTGCCATCTTCGTTGAAATACTTCCAATCGCCATCTCTCACTCCTCCTTCGTATTTCCCTTCTAACTTTATTCGTCCATTCGGATAAAAATACTTGTGCTTGCCTACAGGTATTCCCACGAGATACTCACCTGAGAAAATGACTTCTTTGTCTTCAACATAATGATTCCAAACCCCATTCTTTTCTCCATCTAAGAACTCACCCACTTCTTTGTGGTCGTTGACATGATAAATCCACGGACCTGTTTTCAAACCATCAATGTAGCTTCCTTGGTGAATGATAACCCCATCTTCATCATATTCAAAAGATTCACCGTCTTCTTTCCCTTTTCTGTAAGTATCTTCTCTCTTAACAGTACCATTCTGAAAGAACCACTTCCAACCACCGTGAGCATTGCCTGTTTTGTAATTTCCTAGCTGTTCCACTTTTCCATTGGTGAAGTAGAATTTCCAAGGTCCTTCCCGCAAGCCATCTACATACGATCCTTCTGCTCTTAGCTCTCCAGTTGGGTAAAACAATTTCCATGGTCCTTGATACTTGCCCTCTGGATCTATAACACCTTCTCCGATCTTAACATTCTCGTCGTACAAATAACCGTTAGAAAGTATACCCTCTTCGTTGTACTCTCTGAACACGCCTTGCTTACTGCCTTCGTTGTAACTACCAACCAACTTCAACCTCCCATCGGGATAATACTCTTTTCGGATGTCTAATATGACTGCCAATTCAGAATCTTTCATCAGCTCTCCATCAACGTACTGCTCTATTTTATCGAGGTCACCTTTCTTGGTGTAGAACTTGAAAACACCATTTCTTAATCCGTAGCGATAATTTCCTTCTTCTTTCTTTACTCCATTCGGGTACAAATCAATCCAGTAACCTGTTCTTTGTCCGTCTTGATACCTATTTATCTTCTCGATAGATCTCAAAAATCCGTTTTGATATGTCAAGTTCGTAATGATGCGACCGTCTTTATCATATTCGAATCCTTTCCCTTCTTCCTTGTTATTCACAAATATGGTTTCCCTATATCGCTCACCTGTTTCGTAAAAATAGGTTGCCAAACCAGACCGTACATCCTGTTCATAAGGTATTTGAGATACCACAATGCTATCAGCTGAGAACTCTTTGGTATAACCATTTCGCTTGTCTGCAGCATATGTGATTATGCGTTCCAATGTGCCATCTGGCCTGTTGAAAAACCACTCTCCTTCCAATAAGTGATTCTTCCTGTTACCCGCAGTTTTCAAATTACCGTCTTCGTAATAGGTCTTCCAAAAACCATCCGGCAAGCCATTCACCATGGGTCCCTCGCTAGACAATACACCGTTTTCATAAAAAAACTTTGTAGGCACGCCCAATGAATCGGCCTGTGAAATTCCCGCAAGTGAAAAATAACACAAGAGGCAAATGAGTAATATGGTCTTTTGAACTGTTTTCAACTTTCTATATATACTAGAATTAAATTTTTTAAAAAGATATAGTAGTCTGTTATTAGGGTGTTAATATGGTTCAAATTTAAACGTCATTCGCCTTGTTTATGTCATTTGTCAACGTTTCTCAAACCTTTTACACAACTAATTAACGTCATTTATGATTGACGATCAGTAATTTGATGTGGTTGTTAACATTCACCTTAAAATACAAAGATGGTATATGTTTGTTGTTGATAGCCGTTCATAAACCATATAATTTTGGTTAATTCTATTCTGAATTCTTTAAACAACTTTTGTCGTCGTTTTCATAAGTATTTGTATCAGGCTAAATAATCGACAGTTCAAAATAAAGTACTCAGTAATATTCAACATCTATTAACGGTGAGTTAACATTGTTTTGAACGGACTGAAAGCTTTATGAGCAGCTCGCTGTTCTGAGCGAATATTCGTTTCTTTGACTCAAATATTATAAAATGAAGATAGCAATTGGTTCCGATCATGCTGGTTTTGATAGAAAATCACTGATTGTTAGTTGGTTAGAATCGAAGGGGTACGCTGTTGAAGACCTGGGTACTCACTCAGCTGATTCTGTAGATTATCCTGATTATGCTCATGCTGTAGCCGAATTGGTTGCTTCTAATAAAGCAGATCTAGGTGTGTTAATATGTGGTTCTGCAAACGGTGTAGCTATCACAGCCAATAAACATCAGAAAATACGCGCGGCTATTTGTTGGAATGCTGAAATAGCTTCTTTAGCTGTGCAACACAACGATGCAAATATCTGCTGTATTCCAGCTCGGTTTACCTCTGAAACTGAAACCAACGATATTATGGAAGCTTTCTTTTCTGCTGAGTTTGAAGGCGGACGCCATGCCAACCGTGTAAATAAAATTGCTTGCTCATGATGAATAAATCAGCACTCATAATCGTCTTTTTGTCTTTTGGAATAGCAGGATTTAGTCAAAAAGATACGGTTGCATTGCGCTACAGCGAAACGATAACTGCCGATGAGTTGAGACAGCATTTGATGATTCTCGCGTCGGATAAATTTGAGGGACGTGAGACAGGAATGGCCGGACAAAAAGCGGCATCTGATTATATTGTAAACTATTTCAAAGGTTTAGGTGTTGCTGGATGCATAGATGGAGGATACCAGCAAGAATTTCCTCTTCGTACTGAGAAAACGGTAAGTGCAGAAATGTCTGTTGGAGACAAAAACTTCTCTTTCTACGAAGATTTTTACTTTTTCCCAGGCTTCAATCAAACTGAACTAAAAGGTTCTGTGGTCTTTGCTGGATATGGTGTTGAAAGTGAATATTACAATGACTATTCAGGCTTAAGTGTTAAAGATAAGATAGTTGTTGTTCTCAATGGGGAACCTTTCACTTCAGATGGATTATCGCTCGTTACCAACGAGAAGTCACCAAGTGAATGGTCAGGTGATTGGCGCATCAAACGCGATGCTGCAGAAAGAATGGGTGCAAGAGCATTGGTTATTTTGAACAATGATTACGATCAATATGTTGGTCGGATTAAGTACTTTCTCACAAATCCAGGTATGAAACTCGATATGGAAAGAGAGGAAAGAAGTGAGGTACTCCCTACTTTTTTTGTTCGTCCTGAAGTGCTCGATAACTTGGTTGGTGGTAAGAAGGTACGTGAGAAAATGATCAAGTCGATTCGTAAGAAACGCGCGCCGCAATCAAAACAAACGAAGAACGAAGCTTCAATTTCTGTCAAAAGAGACGAGAATAAGTTTGTAAGCGACAACGTACTTTGTTTTATCGAGGGGTCTGACCCTATCATCAAACACGAAGTGGTTGTAATTACCGCGCACTATGATCACGTTGGAATAATTGATGGCGAAATTTACAATGGTGCCGATGATGACGGCTCTGGTACGGTGTCGGTTCTCGAAATTGCGCAGGCGTTTAAGAAAGCAAAGGATGAAGGTCACGGACCAAGGAGAAGTGTTCTTTTAATGCTTGTTTCGGGCGAAGAGAAAGGATTATTGGGAAGTGAATGGTACACCATGCACCCTATTTTTCCGCTCGAATCTACGGTTGTTGACTTGAATATTGACATGATCGGAAGAGTGGATCCTGAACACACCGATTCGAACTACGTTTATTTGATTGGATCAGATAAATTGAGCACTGAATTGCATGAAATATCTGAAAAGACGAATGCAACGTACACGAATTTAGAACTCGATTACACGTATAACGACCCAAAGGATCCAAATCGTTATTACTATCGCAGCGACCATTATAATTTCGCTAAGAACAACATTCCTTGCATATTCTATTTCAGTGGTGTGCATGAGGATTACCACAAACCAACAGATACCCCCGATAAAATCATGTACGACAAAACAGCAACCATTGCGCGTTTGGTGTTTTTAACGGCATGGGATATTGCCAATAGAGATGGTAAACTGATTGTAAATGTGCAGAACGACTTTAAGTAGTTCGCATGTTCAAATGGCGAAAGTGAAAGGTTGAGGCTAAGAGAATCGCAACCCCTGAGCTCAATAATAAACTAGATTTTAAAATATCGCTTGTGAACCATGCGACTACATCTCCGTGAAATGTCTCAAAGGAGAACATAATCATATAAGTCAATAAGGATACGCTTATAAGCAAGCCGAGTGGATGTATAATCTGAATCCAAAACAAGGAGTAAACGGGTTGTGAAACCTGAATAGATTGTTCTTCATCGAGGGTGTTTATGTTCTCCAATGGTTCGAAGAACAGATATCCTCTTACGAATGCAATTACGGCGTTTATAGCACATACGGCAGCAAGAAATGATTCGTTGAGGTTATCAGTCGTATCGTGTCCACCCAAAACCTCAGACTTACCAACGAGGTAGATTGCTACCGCAACGAGCGAGCTGGCCAATACAAATACACCGAGGTCTTTCACAACGTTTCTTCATTCAATAAATCTTCGATGAAGTTTCGGGTATCTGATATAAATCGTTCATAATGTGTGCCCGTTCCAGGACCATAGAAACCTGTATGAATGCGCCTAACAGTCCCACTTCTATCTAAAAATATCGTTGTTGGAAATGATGATATCGAATTGAGCATTGGAAATATTTTGGATGCCTCTACTTTGGAAGCCTTGCCACCGAGATACGATAAGAAGGGTAAGTTCAGATCTGAAGCATACTTTCTCAATCGATTTACATTTGAACTAAAATCGTCGCCCTTTTCAAATGCCACAGGAACAATTTCCAATCCCTGATCATGATAAGAAGAATAGAGCTGTTTGTAGAATAAAGATTCGTCGAGACAGTTCGGACACCAACTACCGAAAATCTGAACGATTGTTACTTTCCCCTTGTTGGTAGATGGGTTGAACTCTGTGATCTCTCCCTCAAGGTTCATAGCGGTGAATTCGAAGTCTGATTCGTCAACCAAGTAAGTTAGCGAATAAGGGTTTCGAAGCGTTGCAGCGGGGTCAATATTTCCTTTCCATGGCTCAGACCAGTGATTTCCGCTATAAAAAGTTCCGTTGATTAAAGAGTCTCCTTTGTGCGTTGCAGTAAATAAAAATGCGTGCGATCCATCAAAGCATTGGAACTTCCACCGGTCGCCACTTACCACTCCTTCCAGATAACGATAGTCGCCAGTTTCTGTTAGAAAGGTGCCACTAATTTGGTCGTCTTGGGTTAGAAACAGACCTACTGCTGGATATGCATCTTCTGTATTTTCACTGAAGGTTACGGCGTATTTTAAAGTATCGGTTGTATTGGGCAACTCTGAATGGGCGATCACTCGATTGAATGAAACAGGTATTTGGTATTCTGGTGATTTACCTGGGTTAAACCATTTCCCGATGATTTGATCTTGGTTGTTTTGATGCAGCAAGAAATACGAATGAAACACGGGCATCTCAACGAATATTGAGTCGTTTTGATAAGATGCTTTTGAGGTTTTAATGACTTCTGCAGCGTTGTGAAACAAGAACTGCAACGAGTCAGTAATGGTTACATCTGTTTCAAGGGTATCAGGCCCAAGGTATAGCGACATACGCCAAGATCCTACAGGAGAGTTGGATTCGATAATTGGCGGCTGGCTTTGGGTACAACCGATAGCAAGTAAAGTTAGTGCTAGTATATAGTTACGCATAAGGGATACAAGATAAAAAAACCCCGATTTCTCGGGGCTTTTTTTATAAGTCGAATTTGATTCCTTGTGCCAAAGGCATTTGAGTTGAGTAGTTGATGGTGTTTGTTTGGCGTCGCATGTACACTTTCCATGCATCAGAGCCTGATTCACGACCACCTCCAGTTTCTTTTTCGCCACCGAATGCACCGCCTATTTCTGCACCAGAAGTACCGATGTTTACGTTTGCGATACCGCAGTCAGACCCGTTACAAGAAAGGAAACGCTCTGCTTCTCTCAAGTTGTTGGTCATGATGGCTGATGATAATCCTTGCTTAACACCGTTTTGAAGAGCAATAGCTTCATCGATGGTGCTGTATTTCATGATGTACAATATTGGAGCGAAGGTTTCTTCCTGAACAATATTATAATGGTTTTGAACTTCGGCAATCACGGGTTTAACGTAGCAACCTGATTCGTATCCGTCACCAGTGATTACTCCACTTTCAGTAACTATTTTACCACCTTCTTTTTCTACGTGTTCCAAAGCGTTGAGGTAAGATTTAACGGCCGCTTGATCGATAAGTGGACCGATGTGGTTCTTCTCGTCGAGTGGATTGCCTATTCGCAATTGCTTGTATGCTGATACAAGAGCATCGCGGACATCGTTGTATACCGATTCGTGAATGATCAAACGGCGAGTGCTGGTGCAGCGTTGTCCACAAGTTCCAACAGCACCAAATACAGCGGCAGGAACAACCATTTTTAGATCGGAGTCTGCAGTAATGATGATTGCGTTGTTTCCACCCAATTCAAGTAGTGCACGACCCAAACGTGAGGCAACAGCTTGACCAACAATTTTCCCCATGCGGATTGACCCAGTAGCACTCACTAGAGGAACGTGGGTATCGTGTGTCATGTATTCACCAACTTTGTAATCTCCGTTGATGATGCAAGAGATTCCTTCAGGAAGATTATTAGCGGCAGCAACTTCGTTGAAAATGTTCTGACATGCTATAGAGCACAATGGTGCTTTTTCAGATGGCTTCCAAATACATACGTCACCACAAATCCATGCCAAGGCGGTGTTCCAACACCAAACAGCAACTGGGAAGTTGAAAGCACTGATGATTCCAACAATTCCAAGTGGGTGGTATTGCTCGTACATGCGGTGAGACGGACGTTCAGAGTGCATTGTTAGTCCGTATAGTTGACGTGATAAACCAACGGCAAAATCACAGATGTCGATCATTTCTTGAACTTCACCCAAACCTTCTTGGTAAGACTTACCCATTTCATATGAAACAAGTGCACCCAGTTCAGCTTTCTTAACACGCAGTGCTTCGCCATACTGACGAACGATCTCACCGCGTTTTGGTGCAGGAACGTTTCTCCAGTATCCGTAAGCTTCGTTCGCTGTCTCGATTACTTTTCTGTAATCAGCTTCTGTGGCAGTAGATAACGACGCAATTGTGCTTCCATCAACAGGTGTTGTTGATGTGATAGTTGGTCCGCTACCGAAGTTGTTTTGTCCGGTAGAAACTCCCATGTTATTCTCTTTAACTCCAAGAACGTCTAATACGTGCTGGATGTTGATACCAAGTGCTGTTTCCATTGTTGTGTTGAATTTGGCTGCAAATTTACCGAATTATTACACAGAGAACCATTGTTTTTGGTTAAACACTGATAATCAACAGGTTAAATCAGACCACAGAAACGCGCTGTTTTCGACATATCTCAAAAAAGTGATATAACGACCCCAGAGAGACCCCTTGATCTGTTTATGAGGCTTATTTTAATCAAGGCTGTTCCACGTGGAACAATTATCGTCCGAGATAGATGAGGAGCACCGATATGTCGGCCGGACTAACCCCAGAGATGCGAGATGCCTGTGCAATTGTCCGTGGCTTAATCTCGGTAAGTTTTTGACGCGCCTCAATGCTGATATTCGTTAGACGTGCGTATTCAAAATCTTCGGGTAAAAGAATGTCTTCAAGACGACTCGCTTTATCTGCCATTTCTTTTTCCTTTTGGATATAGCCCTCGTATTTGAGAGATATGGTAGCACACTCAATTTCTTCGGTGGTCAGATTGTGGGTTTCGAGATGGCTTTTAAGTTCTGGTGAGGCAGCGAGAATATCGTCGAATACGATGTGTGGACGAGTGAGAATACCGCCAATTTTAACTTTTTGGTTAATGGGTGAGCTGCCTTTGGATTCAAGTATTGGATTTACCAATGAGGGTTCTACGCTTTGATTCGATAGAAAAGTCTTGAGGTCTGAGATAGATTTAAGCTTGCTCTCTGTGGCTTCCATGCGTGCATCTGTCGCCAGGCCTAAAGAATGAGAAAGTGGTGTTAAACGCTCATCGGCATTGTCTTGACGAAGCAGTATGCGGTACTCAGCCCGCGATGTAAACATGCGATAAGGCTCATCGGTTCCCTTCGTAACCAGGTCATCAATCAACACTCCGATATAGGCATCACTCCTATTTAGAATCAGGTTTTCTTTTTCGTTGATTTTTAAGTGAGCGTTGATGCCTGCCATCAATCCTTGACAAGCGGCTTCCTCATATCCAGTTGTGCCGTTGATCTGCCCTGCGAAATACAAGCCCGTTAAGTTCTTGGTTTCGAGTGTGTGATAAAGCTGCGTTGGTGGAAAGTAATCGTATTCAACGGCATAACCTGGACGGAACATTTTCGCGTTTTCGAAACCGGGTATTTGTTTCATTGCAGCGTATTGCACGTCTTCTGGTAAACTTGTCGAGAAACCGTTGACGTATATTTCTACTGTGTTCCAGCCCTCCGGCTCTACAAATATTTGGTGGCGATCTTTATCTGCGAAGCGATTTATCTTGTCTTCAATTGACGGACAATAGCGCGGACCTGTTCCTAGAATACGTCCGTTAAACATGGGTGATCTATCAAACCCAGTGCGGAGGATATCGTGAACGTTTTCGTTTGTGTAGGTGATGTGGCAACTAAGTTGTCTGGCTGGCTTCTCGATGTTTAAGTAAGAGAAACCGGGAACATCAATATCTCCTGGCTGCTCTTCCATGAGCGTGTAATTGAGCGACCTACCGTCTATTCTCGGCGGAGTGCCTGTTTTCATTCTACCTGTTTGAAAACCGTTTTCGAAAAGCTGCTCAGTGATACCGAATGCGGCTCCCTCGCCTGCCCTTCCGCCGCCGAATTGTTTTTCACCAAGGTGTATGGTGCCATTTAAGAATGTTCCGTTGGTAAGAACTACAGACTTTGATCTTATTTCAACCCCCATCGAGGTACGAACGCCACAAACAGTTTGATTCTCGATGATTAGCGACGTAACCATATCTTGCCAAAAGTCAACGTTGGGAGTTTCTTCTAACATCATACGCCAGTATTGAGAAAAGAGAGCACGGTCGTTTTGGGTACGTGGACTCCACATCGCGGGTCCTTTTGATCTATTGAGCATTCTAAACTGCACCATAGATTTGTCGGAAACTATACCTGAATAACCTCCCATCGCGTCAATTTCACGCACGATCTGGCCCTTGGCTATTCCTCCCATTGCAGGGTTGCAAGACATTTGTCCGATGGTGCCCATATTCATTGTGATTAGGAGCACTTTAGAGCCAAGGTTGGCGGCAGCGGCAGCGGCTTCGTTACCGGCGTGTCCGGCGCCGACAACAATTACGTCGTAATTAGATAACATAGTATGAATTGTTCCACGTGAAACGTGTCAGAATGAGCGCAAATTTAGGCAGAAATCCTCCTTTAAACGCATTTGTTTCTCTTCACTAGGCTTCTTGTCTTTATAGCCCATTAAATGCAAAAATCCGTGTATTATAACACGGTGCATTTCGTCCACAAATTTCGCATTGTGCGTTTTGGCGTTGTCTTTAACTCTGTCAACACTGATGTAAAGTTCGCCGTTTATTTCTGACTTAGTAGAAGAGTCGAATGTGATGATATCGGTATAGAAGTCGTGATCGAGGTGTGATCGATTCATTTCAAGCAAGTATTCATCGGTGCAGAAAATGATGTTTACCTCACCAACGCGCTTGTTTTCTTTGTTGGCACAATCGATTATCCATGTCTTTATTTTCCGCTTTTGCAGAAGTGTATATGGAGAATCAGCGTTGAAAAAAAGAATAGTGGGCTTCACTTAGCTAAGAGCTGCAAAGTCGAGTTGAACGATTTTCCCGTCTTCCAAAAACTCACATTGGTCAGCAAGATTACGCATCAAGAACACGCCTCGACCGTTTGGTTTCTCGCGATTTTCAGGCGAAGTTGGATCAGGTAGATTGTCGTAATCGAATCCTGGACCCTCGTCTTCAACCCAAAAACGAATAAAATTGTCATGTGTAGCGTATTTTATAATGACGTTTTTATCGGGGTTCAAACGGTTGCCATGAACGATAGCATTGTTAACAGCCTCGGTAAGGGAGATAAGTATGTTGCCATAATGATCTTCTTTGACATGGAAAATTTCGCATACCTCGTCTATGAGTTTCTCAACTATGGCAATGTTCTCTGTGAGAGAAGAAAAACGTACCTCGTTAACTGCTTCGGGAGTGTTCATGTATGTGGAGCTAATTAGCGTTCTAAATTATTAAAATATTCGTTGACCTTCTCTTTATAATATGGCTTTAAACTCGGAGGAACGGTGCGAAGTAATTCAATTTCTTTCTCTTTTCTACGTTTATACTCGTCAAAATTCATTGGTGAGCTGCGTAAATTTTGTTCGCCCTCTTGAGATTTCCGCTTGTTATCTTGTTCACGGGTGCGTTCAGCGTTCTCAGCTTTTAGCAATCGAATGAGTATATCTTGTTGACGCTCAATGGTTTCAGTAGATATTTGCTTGTTCACGATATCTTGCTCAACCTTCTCCATGTCTTTGGCAATTTCTTTCAATTGGTTGCCATTTCCTGAGCCATCTTCGTTCAATTGCTGGCCAAGTTGCTCCATCATCTGTCGAATAGCGCCCTGCTGAGCGGCCATTTTTGCAAGATCTTTGCTCATTCCACCCTGTCCACCTTTGTTCTCTCCCTTATTTCCACCCATCTTTTTCTTCATCTCCTCAAGCTGCTTACTGAGGCCTTCTTGCATCTTCTTCATGTCGCCAGCACTTGGTTTAGGCTTTCCTTTTCCTCCTGGTTTCTCACAGTTTCCAGTTCCCGGTTTCTCACATGCCATTTGTTCCTGCATGGCCTTCAAAGCTTCGTCAAGTAACAATGCAAGGTTGTTGAACGAGGTCATTACGTACTGTTGGTGCTTGGTTACCTCAGGTGTTTGTCGCTCACCAATGCCATCAAGTGCATCAGCCATGTGATCATTCACCAAGCCAATTTCTCGATTCACAATCCCAGAAATCTGAGCCACACGCTTGCTCAATGCAAACAGCGAGTCTTCAACCATTTTCGAATCGTCTTTCAGCTTGCGCTGAACCTGTCCGTATTGAACGTATTTTGGATCTCCCTTATCAATGGCCTTAAAATCAGACATCAACAGCTCTTGATCGAATGATAGAGTGATGATATTTTCCAACAAAGCGCGCAATGCCTCCATGTCTTCTTCCTGCTTCTCGGCAGAGTTAGATTGCATCGACTGCTCCATTTTTTGAGCCATGTCATCCATCTTGTCGGCAGCTTTTTTCTGAGAATCAGATGCCTTTTGGTTCTTCTTTTTCTCGAGCTGTTCAGAGCTGTCTTTCATGTCTTGCTCAATCTGCTCTTCTTGCTCTTTGGTATCAGGGGTTTGGTTCGGATTCTCTAACTCCTCATTCTTTTTTTCTAGGTCTTCTAGATCTTTCTTGATTTCATCGAACTTCTCGTTGAGT
>JANRAA010000302.1 GCA_030728235.1 Flavobacteriales bacterium | reverse complement strand
GTTACTGCTCTGTACATGGCGCCAGTGTCAATGTAGACGTAGTTTAGCTCTTTTGAAAGTGCTTTGGCCAAGGTACTTTTACCACACGAAGAGTACCCGTCGATGGCAATGTTGATCTTCTTTCTCACGCGACAACGATTTGCCGCGAATATACCTCATTTTCAACGTTATTTCCAATGAATCAACGCCAATCAGCTAAACGGGTAGTTACCGTGAAGTTGTTCGATGGGCCAGCAAAGTGGTAGGTCGCTCTGCCATAGCTCAATTGGAATTTTTTTATTTTGAAGCCCAACCCCCATGAAAGACCTGCTGTTCCTGGGCGATCTGAAAGTTTCATTTCTTGCCGACGGCGGTAGTTGTATCCCAGCCGTACCGCGAAATTTTCGCCTAGTAAGACTTCTGTACCTACAATAACATGGCGCATGAGCTTATCGCCGAATTCCCAGCTTTTTCCCGAGCTTACTTCTCCGGTTATTGGGTCTATGGTTTGATTCGAATTGTTGCTGTAAAAAGAATTGTCCCATTGGTTTAGTTGATCAAATACAATGGAGAATCGGAAGGGAGCATGTTTCAACTGCTTGGTTATTCCAATTTGAAAATTCGTAGGCAGGGTGTCGCGCACGTCTGCTGTATAGCCTTTCAACTGATATCCAAAATTCGAGAAAACGGCTGCTGCCGTGAATTTGCGTTTGGCGTTGTAGTAGGTTGCCGATAGGTCAACAGCGGCCCCTACAGAAGTGTATCCGGCCAAAGTTGAGTAGATGCCTTTGAGGTTGGCTCCAATTGTGAAGTTGGAATCGATGGGCATAGCGGCTCCTATAATCAAGGCGTAGTCTCCTGCTTGAAAAGTGCCGATGTTGGCTCCAGAAAGGTCGCGTTGGGTTATTTTTCCGTAGTCGACATACTGCATAGTGGCCGACATCGTTAGTCCCAAGCTATCGAAATGATGGGCGTAAGCTGCAAAACCTAAATTGATGTTGCTGAAATAGTTCACATAGCTAAGGGCTACCTGACCGTCGCTTGTGCTATCTAATAAAGAAGGGTTGTAAAGAGCGAGGTTCAAATCCCCATCGCGCACCGCCAATAGACTTCCACCAACAGATGCTACGCGAGCGCTGCTAGGAATGTTCAGCGAATTAAATACGGTGCTGCCATTGGTTTGGGCATTGGTGCTGAAAGCAGCACAAATGAAAAAGAGGAGTAGGGATCGCTTCACCATAATGTTTTGGTTCTTTGCCTAACGACGCAAGGTTTGAAATATTGCATCATTCGCAGTCAAGAACTGATTTTTATCAAGAGTCAAACTGACAGGTGTCAAAAGTAATAAAGAATCAGATACCCATCTTTGTTACAGGTATAACGGTGTTAATCACCTGGAAGTTCAACTTCCATTCATGGGTGATTCTTTCGAAGCGCAAAATGATAAGGCCAGCACTCAAAGGAGCGCTGGCCTCATCTTTTTATGCAACTTTCAATGGGTTGATGACTTTTTCTTTTAGGAGGGCATGGTCAACTACTTCCATCATTTCGTCGACGTAGTGGAACTTCAAGTTTTTGAGGTATCGCTCGTTGATCTCCTCGATGTCTTTCTTGTTTTTGGAAGATAAGATGATTTCTTTTATGCCCGCTCTCTTCGCTGCAAGAATCTTCTCTTTTATTCCGCCAACAGGCAACACTCTGCCTCGAAGGGTGATCTCACCGGTCATGGCAACAAATTTCTTGACTTTTTTCTGCGTGAATGCAGAGGCCAAAGCTGTGAGAAGTGTTATGCCTGCTGAAGGTCCGTCTTTCGGGATGGCGCCTTGCGGCACGTGTATATGGACATTCCATTTATCGAATACCTCTTGGTCAAGGCCCAGTTGGTCTGAGTGGGCTTTCAGATATTCCAATGCCAAAACAGCAGATTCTTTCATCACATCACCCAAATTACCAGTTAGAGTGAGTTTTCCTTTTCCTTTGGTCAAGCTAGTTTCAATGAAGAGGATGTCACCACCTGTTGGCGTCCACGCCAAGCCCGTAACAACTCCAGCTACATCGTTGCCTTGATACTTGTCTTTTTCATGACTAGGCCCAAGTACTTTCGGCAATTCATCTAACGAGATGTCTTTTTTAAATTTTTCTTCCATCGCCATCTGCTTGGCTCTGTTTCGAACCAATTTCCCGATGCGTTTTTCGAGTCCGCGAACGCCCGATTCATTCGTGTATTCTTCTACCACACGCTCTACCACTTCGTCTGAAATGGCGATTTGTTCGGAAGTAATACCTGTTTCTTCGAGGTGCTTTGGTACCAAGTGACGTTTGGCGATTTCCACTTTCTCTTCAACCGTGTAGCCTGTTACTTCAATGATTTCCATGCGGTCACGCAGGGCGGGTTGTATTGAACTCAATGAATTGCAAGTGGCAATGAACATGACTCGGCTGAGGTCGTAATCAACGTCGAGGTAGTTGTCTGAAAAGCTGTTGTTTTGAGCAGGGTCAAGGACTTCAAGCAGGGCAGATGAAGGG
>JANRAA010000301.1 GCA_030728235.1 Flavobacteriales bacterium | reverse complement strand
CACCCGGACTCACCTCATTCCAGAAGACTAAACCTGAGGTGGTGGTGTCTTTGCGGTTGATGTTTTGACGGATTAATGAATCAATGCCCATGAAGAACATTTTTCCTTGTTTGGAGGCATCGAAGCGTTTACGAACGTTACTTGCAACCTCCTGACGCTCTACCATTTCAACAACATTCTGAAGCGCGTTTGAAACATTGGTTTCGAATCGTTGTCGTTCAAGGTCGATGGCATTGTCGATCCAATAAATCTGGATGGCGATCAAGCCTGAAAGTGCCAAGGCAAGCAAGACACTGATGATCCGAATGTTACTTCTGTTGATCATGAATAAATAGAGCCAATTGCGCAAAATCATCCACACTTAGCTGCTCTGCGCGCAAATCCATAAAAGGGTGATCAAGAGAAACGCCCATAAGAATAGGTTTCAGAGCATTCCGAAGCGTTTTTCGTCGTTGATTAAACGCTGTTTTTACCACATTTCTAAAAAAGGAATAGTCTACAGGAAGCTGAACATCCTCTTTACGTGTAAGTCGCACCACCGCAGATTTCACTTTAGGAGGTGGATTGAAAACATGTTCATGCACGGTAAAGAGGTATTCGGTTTTGTAATAGGTCTGAAGGAGCACGCTGATGATTCCGTAATCTTTCTTCCCATGAGGAGCTGCAATCCGCTCAGCGACTTCTTTTTGAAACATGCCAACAATTTCGAGCACATGCTCTTTATAATCGAGGCAATGAAAAAGGATTTGAGATGAAATGTTGTAGGGAAAATTCCCAATCACACCTCCGTGCTCATCAAGCAATTCGTTCAAGGGGAGTTTCAAAAAATCACCCTCGATGATTCTTCCTTCAAGTGCAGGAAAATGCTCCTTTAAATAGGCTACCGAATCGCGGTCAAGCTCGACAACTTTGAGGTCGAATGGCTTCTCGATCAGGTATTGTGTTAAAACACCCATTCCAGGACCAACTTCAATGATCTTCCGCTGCGGCGGATCAATACTTAGTGCATCCGCAATGTCTTTGGCTATTTGCAAATCCTTCAAGAAGTGCTGACCAAGGAACTTTTTCGCTTTTACATGCTGATTAAATAATGCCATCAAACAGCCTCCAATAAGGTTCTAAACGCAACAAAACGATCTGCATACCTTCTTGCGTGGTCTGCTTGAAGTGCTGGAGCATGCTCTGTTTTATACACTTCATAATCGCCCATACTATTCAAGAAATACTGAATTGAATAAGTAAAACCTTCGCCATCCTCCGTGCTCAACACTCTAAAAAATCGGTTCTCGATGAATAAACCTGTTGAGAGTACTTCTGGAATGTGCGTATGCTTCATCCAATAAAGCCAGTCATCATGAACTTCCGGGTCAATATTTACAGTAACGTTATATAAAATCATGCATCAAAGATAGGTTGATTTACTGCATTTTGTGAGATCTGGTGCGTCAGAAGCCCCTTCTGGTGTTGAAGATTTGTTGACATCTTTTCAATCCCTTAACATACCATCGGATCTTTATCCGTTAGATTAGCAAAAACCTGCTGAATATGGCTGCACGCAAGACTCGCCAAAAGAAGATATTCGTTCTCGATACTTCCGTTATTCTCTATAATCACAACAGTATTTACAGCTTTCAGGACAACGATGTAGCTATACCTATTACTGTTCTTGAGGAATTGGATAATTTCAAAAAGGGAAATGACACCAAGAACTTCGAAGCGCGTGAATTCATCCGAAAGATGGACACTCTTTCTGGCAATTATGTGATGACCGAGTGGCTTCCCTTGGGAGAAAAGCTTGGCAATTTTAAGGTCATCATGAATGGCAAAGGGAAGAATGTTGATGCCGTGAAGGTTTTGGGCGAAGACAAAGCCGATCATCGGATTATTAATTCGGCTTTAGCCTTGGTTGATGCACATCCTGAGGCCAAGGTAGTTCTGGTAACCAAGGATATCAACCTTCGTCTAAAAGCGAAATCGCTGAACCTAAACGCTGAGGATTTCGAAACCGGAAAAATCAAGGATGTAGACTCTCTTTATACCGGCAAATCGGTGATTTATGGTGTCAATGTCGGCATCATCGATCAGATATATAGTGAAGGTCATTGCAAGGCCGACGACTTTCTGGACGAAGAACCTATTCACAATCATTATTACATTCTCAAGAACGGCAAGCACAGTGTTCTCGCCTGGTACAATCCCGAATCGGGTTTGGTTGAACGTGTAGAGAAAACGTCCGCGCATGGTATTCGTCCCCGCAACGCGGAACAGATTTTTGCCATGCATGCTTTAATGAACCCCGCGATAAAACTGGTCACGCTTCAGGGTGTTGCAGGTACCGGAAAAACGCTTCTGGCTTTAAGTGGAGCCTTGGAGCAGAAACGCGATTACCGTCAGGTGTATTTGGCCAGGCCGATTGTGCCCTTAAGTAATAAAGACATTGGGTATTTGCCGGGCGACATTAAAAGCAAGCTCAATCCCTACATGGAACCACTTTGGGATAATCTCAAAATG
>JANRAA010000300.1 GCA_030728235.1 Flavobacteriales bacterium | reverse complement strand
CCACCGCCAGCAACCTGAGATCCATCGACTGTTAAAAACCAAGATATTTCATCAGGATCGGCGCCAGCCGAGATTTGGAGAATGTAGGGATCGGTTCCTGTTGGACAAGTATTTCCTCCGCCTGTAGGAGGAGCGCAACCATTGTCTCCCAGATCAAGGATATCGAAACCATGAAAACCATCATCCAAATTCGTATCCCAATCAAAATCACCAATCCAATCTACAATGAACCAATCTTCGTCTTGCCAGCCATTTCCACCAGTATCAAACATGAGCAAGGTGTAACAGCCATCTGGCAAACAAATATCTTCTTCAAACGGAGCTCCACCAAACAACCAGGTAACACCATTGGCATCAATGAGTTCCCACGAAACTTCGTAAGCTAAATCTGTGTCTTCAAGTGTTACCGTGTACCACTGACATTGGCTCATCAAACTGCCCGTTGTTAGCACAGTAATCATTAGTAAAACAGCTCTTAATAGGATAGTCATGATTCAAGCATTGGTGCACTCATTCCCCACAATCGATGGGAAAGGTAAAAAAGTTTGTAGAGAACAAAACTGCTCAATATCAGTTAACTAAATATCACAAATCTGTCTCTACTTGTTGCATTCCCAATTATCTGTTTTGAAGCAATTTGGAAAGCTTCTAGGAAATGAAATTGTCGAGTACATTTTACAAACAACAGCGAATTGTTGAATAATTTCAGCCCAAAGGATTGAAAAATCGACTGTAGAAATCGCTATAATGCTTAACTTGCAGCCTGAATGATGAACAATACAATACCCACTGCTCAAACAGTAGTTCGATTTTCCAACAGAGAGCAACAAGATTTCGTTTCAGCCCTGCGCAAGCGAGTTGACAACTATTTTAAAGAGTCGAACAAGAGCCAAAACGCTGACACACGCATGTATGTAAAGACAGCGGTTTTGGTTAGCACCTACATCCTTCCATTTGTTGCCATATTAGCTTTCGCTCCTAGTTTCTGGGTGATGACTGGTTTGTGGATAATCATGGGATTTGCCATGGCCGGAATAGGTATGAGCGTAATGCACGATGCCAATCACGGGGCTTATTTAAGAGATGCGAAGGGCAATAAATTCATTGGGCGAATTCTGAACTTATTGGGCGGCAGCGTTTACAACTGGAATTTACAGCACAATGTGTTGCACCATACGTATACGAATGTGAGTGGTAAAGACAACGACATCGACAACAAGTTGGTTTTGAAGTTTGCACCGCATGGAGAAGTAAAACCTGTGCACAAACACCAATGGTACCTAGCGTTTTTCTTTTACGGAATTCTTACCATTTATTGGGCACTGGCGAAAGACCACGTGCAATATATCCGTTACCGAAAAGAGGGTTTGAACAAGATGACGAAAAATGAAAGTCGCTTGTTCCTTTTCAAAATCACCTTTTTGAAAACTGCTTACATGTTGGTTGCCATTGGTCTTCCAATGATGGTAGGATATACTTTTTGGCAGGTATTCACCGGCTTTCTTGTGATGCACTTCATTGCCGGAATGATATTGTCTGTCGTTTTTCAACTTGCCCACGTGGTTGAGTCTACCGACTACCCGTTGCCAGACGAGAAAGGCAACATGGAAAATTCTTGGGCTGTGCATCAGTTGCACACCACTGCAGACTTTGCACGTCACAATAAATTTTTGAGCTGGTACGTAGGTGGGTTAAACTTCCAAGTTGAACACCACTTGTTCCCAAACATTTGCCACGTTCACTATGCCGACCTTGCTCCTATTGTGAAGGAAACTGCAGCTGAATTCAACTATCCATATCACGAATTCAATTCTTTCGGACAAGCTTTCAAGTCACACATCGCGACCTTGCGCAAATTTGGCACACCGCCATTGGATGATATAATGGGCTAAAATTTCTACACAATATTTCGTTCGACATTGTTGTTTTAGGTTAGTACCAAAATCACAGTCGTATGCGAAGTATATATGTATTGACTGTCTGTTTATTCTACCTCTGCACTGCCAATGCAAAAACCACAACTTCTGAAATCTCTCTGAGATTCGACACCGACATCGACCAACTTGATGCCGCGAATCAAAAGAAGCTGAAAGAGTTCCTGTCTGCTTACTCTGTTGATGCAGATCTTACGATAATTGTCCGCGGACATGCTGACAAACGTGGATCAACTTCCTACAATCTCAATCTTTCGAAGCGAAGAGCCGCAGCCGTTACCAGTGTTTTAACGGGTGAAGGATTTTGCGACATCGGCATTGTTACGGAGGCTTTTGGGGAAGAGAAACCTATCAACGGAGACCGACAAAACCTGACCGACAATCGGCGTGTGGATGTCATCATTCAGAAGCACGATATAGAATCAGAAGCTGAACTATTAGAAAAACAATGGAAATTCAACAAGAAGCTGCAACTATCTGCGGCTATAATTGATGGAGCAAAAGCAATCACGTCTTCATTGGCTCAATCACCCGTTGCAATTGGTCCAGTACCTAATCCTGCGGGTATCGCTTCGCTTGCA
>JANRAA010000299.1:7708-13888 GCA_030728235.1 Flavobacteriales bacterium | reverse complement strand
TTTCTACGATGTCTCCGAAGGAGCAATAAAAATCGATGGGGTCGACATCAGAAATTGTAAAATCAACGATGTGCGCAAATTGATGGGGGTCGTCACACAAGACTCTATACTCTTCAACGATACCGTTACAGGAAATATCGCCCTCGGTGCAGATTCGATTTCAATAGAAAAGGTCGCGCAAGCAGCGCGGATAGCAAACGCGGAAGAGTTCGTGAAAGATCTTCCAGGGACGTATGACTTTGTTGTTGGAGATGGTGGTGGTAAGCTCTCGGGCGGACAAAAACAACGGATATCCATTGCGCGAGCGGTTTACAAAAACCCGCCTATCCTGATTCTGGATGAAGCAACTTCGGCACTCGACACGCAAAGCGAAAAACTCGTGCAAGAAGCGATTACCAATCTGATGGAAAACAGAACGGCGCTCGTAATTGCTCACCGATTAAGTACCATTCAAAAGGCTGACTTGATTGTGGTGGTGAAAGACGGACAAATCGCTGAACAAGGCTCACACGCCGAATTGATTGAAAAAAACGGTGTCTACAAAGCTCTTGTTGAAATGCAACAATTCGATTAAGAAAGCAACCCTTGGTTTATATTCGAAGCCAAGGCCGGTCCTTCATAAATAAAACTGGTATACACCTGAACCAATGACGCTCCGGCGTCTAACTTTTCACGCGCATCTTCCGCATTCGATATACCGCCCACTCCAATGATTGGAAATGCTCCGTTCGATTTGGAATGCAAATAGCGGATAACTTCGGTGCTCTTCTCCTTAACAGGTAAACCACTCAATCCGCCCGCCCCAATCTCTTGAACTTCAGCAGCGGCTGTTGTAAGCGGCTCCCGCGCAATGGTGGTATTTGTCGCTATCACTCCATCAATGCCGGTCTCCATCACGATTTCTATAATGTCATCCAACTGCTCAGTTGTCAAATCTGGTGCAATTTTCAGGAGAAGGGGCCGAGGGGCGCCCGTGGTGCGGTTGCGGAGCATAAGCTCGTTTAGCAACGCCTTCAACGGCTCCTTCTCCTGCAAAGCACGAAGATTAGGTGTGTTCGGAGAACTTACATTCACAACAAAATAATCCACTACCGGATGCAAGGCTTCCATACTAATAACATAATCCGAAATAGCATCTTCATTAGGCGTATTCTTGTTCTTGCCTATGTTTCCACCCAAAACAATACCTGTTTTCCGACGTTTAAGTCGCTCGGCTGCCGCATGAACTCCGTGGTTGTTAAACCCCATGCGGTTAATCAAGGCTCGATCTTTTGGCAAACGAAACAAACGCGGCTTGTCATTGCCCGGCTGCGGCTTGGGTGTTACTGTTCCAATCTCAACAAAACCAAAACCCAAACAAGCTAACTCGTTAAACAATGTGGCGTCTTTGTCAAAACCTGCAGCCAACCCGACAGGATTAGGAAAGTCTAACCCAAAGACTCGTCTCTTCAATCGCTCGTCGTTAACTACGAAACGACTGCGAAATAAAAACTTCATTCCAGGTATCCTAAGTGTGGCTCTTAACAAGTAAAAACTCATGTTATGAGCTACTTCTGGCTGAAATAGAAAGAAAATTGGCTTGATTATGAACTTGTACATGGCGCAAAAATACAACGGGAAACATCAATGTTATCAACAATTTTTAGGGTTATTAACCATTCAGTCTTGATGATTCTCTGCAATCTCCCTGAAAATCAGTGTTCTTTGCTTGTAATTTGCCCCACCAAATAACTTAATATAATCTCATGACAGCAACTTTACGATTCAAGCGTGTGGCTGTAGCGGTTCTCGTTAGCATTGCTTTTGTCTTGTTGATGACCTAAATGCGGTGAATAACTTTGTTGATAGTTGATTTCACATCTCCTTAACTAAACCCAAACTCACTCCTAACTTTGACACTCAAAGGGACCTTCGTATGATGGTGATATTCGGACGTAAAAAAATTTCGGTAGATGCTGTGGTAAAACACGTTGTTGCCACAACGCTAAATGCTGTTGAGCAAGGCTGGCCTGAAGTTGCTGGGTTTATCAACGACAGTCCGGAGTTTGAAACACGACCAAATGTAAACCACGAAGACTACGGAAAATTCCTTCTCCTGGTTATTGCAGGCAACTTCAATTTTATCCCTACTCATTTTGACCAAGGGGTAGACAAAGAAATCATTCAAGGTCTGGTGGTGCAATTTTCTGATGTAGTTGGACTTCAACCCGAGGTTTTTGCCCAAAAGGTGAAAGAATACCGAGATTTCATTTCTCGTGTTAGCCACCCAAGCAAAAACACCCTTTACGGTATGTCTCGCGCGGTGTTCTACAAGTACAACTTGAACCACGCCCAAGAAGAATACTTCCGCGGATTAAATGTCCCAAACCCGATTTTCCAAAAGAATTTAAGTGACCTTCTCGAGAACTTCATCTGGGATTGGAAAGCTTTTCAAGAGAAGTTTCGAGTTATTCCGCAGCAGGCTTAATTCCGCTTTCGAAGTATAACGGTGGTGCAATTGCCACCAAAACCTGAAGCGTTTACCATCACCGTATCGGCGTCTTTTGTGCTAGCGCTCCCTTGCAAATGAGGCATGCTGTAATCTCTCCCTTCTAGAATGAGCAAGGCTGTGGCAACACCTAGCATTCCACTCGCCCCCAATGAATGTCCTGTAGCCCACTTAGAACTGTACACTTTCGCCATTGGCATCAAACGTTCTATGGCATCCAACTCCAATCTATCTCCCAACTGAGTTCCAGGAGCATGCGGAACAACAACGTCTACAGTATCCAATTTACTCATGCTCAAAGCCAACCCCATCGATCGCTCCATTGCTTCTTGAGAAAAAGTCACTGCCGATCCCTCAACACTCATGGCTTCTCCCCAACCTATAATCTCAAATACCCCTCCTTCGCCCAGAAGTAAAAAACCTCCGCCTTCAGACAAAACAACGCGATTCCCTTCAAACGTCAATGGCTGCGATGGATAACTTGATTGATCTTTAGATAGCAATCGCAGCGATTGAAACTGAGCCTTTGTAAATGGCGTAAGCGGCGCTTCTACCCCACCTATAAGGATGTTCTGGGATACGCCGTGCTTGCGCAAATGGCACGCGTGCACCAGTGCTTGCAAGCCGGTACCGCACGTCATCGACATCGACATTGCGCCACTCTCTGCACCGATATGGCGGGCGGTCATGGCCGAAATTGAACCTGCTGTTGTAATAGGTGATGTCTGCGGTGCCAGTCGCTCACCTTTTAAAAACGATGCTGTCGCTGCCTCCAAAGTTGATGTTGCTCCTCGAGCAGAACCAACCAATACGATCATATCTTTCGATTCGAAACCATGCGTCGCAGATTGCGCCAACAACATAGATAACAATGTCACTCTATCCAATACTGCGTAATCTTTACGAATGCTGCGCATGCGCTCAATGGCTTTGTCTATGCTTATAGGCAATCGTCCTGCCCATTCGCTATCCCATGCTACTAAACCGTGGTTTGCTGAACTCAAAATGGAGTGCAAACTTTCGAGCTGGTCAAAAGATGGTCCTGCAAACGAATACGACGAAATGGATATCAAAACTGCTCCTCCTCTATCCTTGTTATCACTTCAATAATCACAGTTCCAATGTTCTCAAGCTCTTCTTTGGTGGTGCAATAAGGGGGCATGATATACACTGTATTTCCAAGCGGACGAATCAAATGGCCCGCATGCATAAACCCTTCATACAATACTTCACGCATTTGATGATCGTAACTACCTACACCTGCATACTCAAATGCCAAAATGGTCCCTTTATGGCGAATATCAGTCACATTCTCCAAGACAGTGAGCCTTTTAGCAATCTTCGCTATCTCATTCTCAATCATAAAGATAGCTTCCCAGGTAGCATCTTCCTCCATCAAATCCAAACTGGCCAAAGCAGCCGCACACCCAACCGGATTGCCTGTAAATGAATGTCCGTGCAAAAAGCCTTTGATAAACCGTTCGTCCAAAAATGCTTCGTAAAGGTGGTTGCCACAAACGGTTAACGACATCGGCAACGCCCCACCAGTAAGTCCTTTGCTCAAACAAATAATGTCTGGAACAATCTCCGATGCGCTGCTCGCAAACCACCTGCCCGTTCTTCCAAAACCGGTCATGACTTCGTCTGCAATCAAAATGCAACCTTTCGATTGCGCCAATGACAACATGTCTTGAAGGGCTTCGTCAGCATACATGCGCATGCCTCCTGCACCTTGAATCAACGGCTCATAAATGAAAACGGTATTGCTATCGGCATGGCCTTCCAAAGCTTCCAAACAAGCATTTTCACAGCCTGGCAAAGGAGCCGGGATGTGCACGACTTCAAATAAAAAATCATCCCACGAAGTGGTAAAAACACTGCGCTCTGCAACCGACATAGCACCAAACGTATCGCCGTGATAACTGCCTTCCAGTCCGATCACTTTCACTTTTGTCCCTACTTCCTGCTGACGCAAATATTGAATAGCCATCTTCACTGCCACCTCAATGGCGGTAGATCCGTTGTCTGAAAAAAAGAATTTCCAATCGTTCTTCGGCAAATGATTCATCAACCGATTGCAGAGTTCTTGAGCAGGAGCATGCGTAAAACCCGAAAAAATAACGTGCTCTAAGGTTTTCATTTGCTCGTTAACACGCCCCGCTATATGCGGATGTGAATGTCCGTGCAGGTTAACCCACCAAGATGAAATGGCATCAAAATATCGTTGTCCTGATTTGTCGGTTATCCATGAACCGCTCGCTGCAACTATCTCGGGCATCTCAGCTTTTTGTCCGTGCTGAGTAAACGGATGCCAAATTCGATACTCCATGCCTACTCGCCTTTTCGATCCATGTCGCGAGCAATGTCTTTGTCTTTCAAGTCTTCACGCTTATCATGCATCTTCTTACCCTTGGCCAGCGCGACTTTCAACTTCGCATAACCTTTCTCACTGATGAACAACTCAATCGGAACAACTGTCAATCCTTGATCCTTCAATTTCCGTTCAAGCTTGCTCAACTCGGTGCGGTTCAGCAATAATTTCCGCTCGCGTTTAGGTTTGTGGTTAGCATATCCACCATTCTCATACTCAGCAATGTACATGTTGATGACATACAATTCGCCTTTCTTCATTTTGCAGTACCCTTCAACGATACTGGCTTTGCCATTGCGAATGGATTTAATTTCTGAACCCGTCAATTCCATGCCCGCTGTGAACTCGTCGAGCAAGAAAAATCTATACAGGGCTTTTTTATTTTTTATCTCCACCGCCATGGCGCAAAGATAGTACGTTGTGGTGATTTCTCATGCTTTCTCGCCTCATTCGGCGGATGTGAATGCTTCTGCACGATTTGAACTTCGGCTAAACATAGTTTCTGAGCTTTTTATATGTTTCATGAATTTGAATTTGTACATTGTTGACATGAACCCCTAAAAGATTGGCAACATGGAAACGTTAGTTCTGAATATCTACAATATCGTTGGAAATGCTTCTTGCTTGACTGCAGAAGATGGCGAGAAAGTGCATGTTTTGCTCGAAGAGGCAATTGATAACAATCAAAAAGTCATCTTGTCTTTTCAAAATGTCGAAACACTAGCGGATCCTTTCCTTGAAACCGCCATTGGACAAATCTATCGCGATCATGATAAGGAATTGGTAAAAGAATTGATTGAAATCACAGACATCTCTCTAACAGGAAAAGTGTCGCTGAAAAGTGTCGTGACAGCTGCAAAATTAGCTCACGAAAATGCAGCTGTATAAAGCACTTACCCTGAAATAACTCACTCAATCGCCTCAATCAACAAATTGAGGCGATTTGTTTTTCACCTAAAACCGATCATGCACAAGCGAGTGCGCTATATTTGCCACTCATTCAAACGATATGGAAGAGCTTCTTGTAAACCACAACAACGGCATCACGACAATCACTTTAAACCGTCCTGCTGTTTTCAATAGTTTCAACAGATCAATGGCGTTGGCACTTCATGCTGCACTCGACAATGCTGCAAATGATGACGCGGTGCGATGCATTGTTTTAACGGGAGAAGGACGAGCTTTTTGCGCGGGTCAAGACCTCGGAGAAGTCATCGACCCTGCCGGACCAGGCCTTCCAAATATCGTTCACCAACACTACAACCCCATCATCCGCCGCTTGCGTGCTATAGAAAAACCAATTATCGCGGCGGTCAACGGT
>JANRAA010000299.1:0-7698 GCA_030728235.1 Flavobacteriales bacterium | reverse complement strand
GGTGCAAATATTGCCCTGGCTTGCGACATTTGTGTAGCAAAAGAATCGGCTACTTTTATCCAAGCTTTTTCGAAAATCGGTTTGGTACCGGATAGCGGTGGCACTTGGATGCTCCCTCGATTGATCGGCTTGCAACGTGCAACAGCACTCGCTATGCTAGGCGAAAAGGTGACCGCTGCCGACGCTATGGCAATGGGAATGATTTTCAAAGCTGTAGCCGATGATGATTTCGAAGAGGCAATTTCTAGAATGTCGACCCAACTTGCTAACATGCCCACCAAAGCGCTCGGAATGACGAAAAGAGCTTTTAACATGGCGTTTGAAAACGATCTCAACGCCCAACTCGACCTCGAGGGTGAACTGCAAACCGCTGCCGGTCAAACACATGACTACAAAGAAGGAGTGGCCGCTTTTATTGAGAAAAGAAAGCCAGCCTTCATTGGTCAATAGTACACATTCGTGTTTTAATAAGTAGAATGATCTGCTTTAAAAGCTCAAAGTGCACTTTGTAATTTTATGAGCACTAATCATACTATTATGACCTCTCCCTACCGTACGATTATGTTGATTGATGACGACTTGATCAACAATCTGCTGAACCGACAGTTTTTAACGTTTACAATGCCTGCAGCTACAATTACTGCGTTTCAAAATGCAGCTGTTGTTATTGACTATATCAAGAATGGGAAGATTGTCCAGCCAGATCTCATTCTTCTCGATATCAACATGCCCGAAATGGATGGGTGGGAATTCGTTCATCAACTAGAAGCACTTGGTCGCACCTCAGACATTATTATCCTCAGCTCATCGATTCATGCGGATGATATTCATATAGCTCAAACCAAAGACAGCATCAAAGGATACATTCACAAGCCTTTGACAGAAGAAAAAATTGAGCAACACATCATCCTTCAACAATTCTCATTGCTTGGATTGGATTGACATCAACGTCAGACTGCCGAAAAACGAAGAACGCATTTTGGCTTTTATCCCGAACAACAAAGTTGTGCTACCGGGGTTGTCTGGCCTTGAACTTCGAGAAGTTATCGTACTTCGATTTATCGAAAATTTCTACGCCGAACGTCCAGACAAAGCCGAAAAACACGGCATCCACTTTTGGCAAGGAGAGGGAAGCAGCAATCATTTTTTTAGCGACGTAACGCATTGGATGCCAATCCCAATGGGACCTAGCGAATAACTATTTCATCGCAGAACAGCCAAGCCGGCTCACCAGATGCATCATGCCAAGGCGGACAAACACCGCGGTTCTTTGCGGTCATTCGAATATATCTTGCATTCCTTCCTTTTAAACTCAGCGATATTGGAATAATCCCTTGTCGTTTATCGTCTTCCGCAAGTTGGTTTTTATAAACGCCCAACTGGTTCCATGCTTCTCCATTTTCCGATGATTCAAATATCACTTCCAAAGGCATGAATATCCATGCATTTGCATATGTATAAAATGAAGTTGAAATTTGCTCTATAAATTGTGGTTCTAACAAGTCAATCTGAACCACCATATCATCTCCTGTAAGCGCTTGCCAATGTCCGTCTCGAAAATCGAAACTCCCACGCACTCCATCATTCATAGCATCATCTCCTCCCCCTGTATAGTAGGTTGAATAGCCATTCTCAACTGAAATCGGTTTACCAACTCCAAAATGATAACTCAATGATACTTGGGTTGAATCACCATATTTTTCTCCATTTCTAACGGCGTAAATAAAATGGTCAAAACTATCAGTTACAAAGAGTGTATCTGATGCCATTTTATCGCCATTTTCAAGCTCCAAATAACCATCTATAAAAGACTTGTTAAATATCACTTCCAATCCATTGTTTTTAATGGATGACTCGAAGGTAAATGGTACTCCTTCTGGTCCATAGTCGACATCAAGAAAATCGAGATAGTAATACATGTCCTGCACACGATTTAAGAACTCGTCATAGTTGCGGGCTTTCTGATTTGTCCAAAGCACCTCAGCCATCGCCAACATCCGTGGAAACATCTTCGAATCTACCTTTTCTTGTGGCGCATGCTCTGTCCACATATTGCATTCACCGCCAATGATGTGCTTGGCTATTTCGATGTCTAGGGAATCCGACACCGGTTGAAAATGGTACACTTCAGCCAAATCGGTTGACTTGACGTCGTAGTCGAAATAAGCGTGCGAAGTTGGCGACATCACAACATCCCTACCGGCGCTTGCTGCCTCAATTCCGCCTTGCATGCCTCTCCATGATTGCACCATAGCTCCTTCCGGCAATCCGCCCTCCAAAATCTCATCCCAACCAATGGCCTTTCTGCCATGCTGTTTCAGGTAATTGGCAAAATGTTGAATGAAATAGCTTTGCAGTTCATGGGCATCCTTTAAGCCTTGTTCGGCGATGCGTTTCTTGCATTTATCACATTCTTCCCAATGCGCTTTCGGTGCTTCATCACCTCCCAAGTGGATAATTTCTGAGGGGAAAAGCTCCATTACCTCATCGAGCACAGTCTCAAGAAAAGCAATTGTCGAATCATTTCCTGCACAGTAGATGTCTTTAAAAACACCCCATTCAGTTTCGACTTCGATTTGCTCACCTGTGCACCCTAGCCATGGATATGCCGCAATAGCAGCGCTAGAATGTCCGGGCATCTCAATTTCTGGAATGATGTTAACATGCCGCTCTGCAGCATATGCTACAATTTCCCGAACCTCATCTTTCGTGTAAAAGCCTCCGTATCGCTCACCGTTTTCCTCTACCCGCCAAGCACCTACATTTGTTAAATCTGGATATGCATCAATTTCCAATCTCCAACCTTGATCTTCGGTGAGGTGCCAATGCAGCACATTCATCTTAAAACGCGCCAGCAAATCGATGTAGCGTTTTACAAAATCTGGTTCCATAAAATGTCGGCAGCAGTCTAACAGCATCCCCCTGTGTTTAAATGCTGGTGCATCATCAATGCTGACAAAAGGCAGAAGGACAACTTTTTGTCCTGTGTTGTGTGGTAAAAACTGACGAAACGTTTGAACACCATAAAACATCCCCGCAGGGTCAGATGCGGAAATGGTAATTCCTGCTTCATTGATCTCCAAATGATAATCTTCAGCACCTAGCGATTCATTGTAAGTCATCGCTATCATAGCTTTTGGAAACGATCCAACAACCGGAGAGAACCCCATCGACTCAGACACCATCGCTTGTAAAAACTGTGCTTCTTTAGCAAACAGTGTATCAAAAGACAACGGCACATTGCTATCCAACAAGTAGGCACCATCTTTCCATTCCACCTGCTGCGGAATCGGGATCAAGCTTGGCTGTTCAACTTTCAGCTCTGGAGAGCATGCGAAAAGAAGCATCACGGCAATAAGAAACACAATTGCTCTCATAAATTTCCTGGCTGTGTAGATTGAAGAGGAACGAAGAATTTTGCGATGCCTAAATAGTGGAAATCATCGCCAGCCATCGACACAGTATAGATTGAAAACACATAATAGTTGTGGCGTACAGCAATCTCTTTCGCAAAACTTGCCGCCAACTTGCCAATGCGTTCTTCGATAAGTTCACTGACTTGGTTATCTGGCAAGTCTTTCTTGTCTAGTTTGTCTTGCAGGGCATTTTCGACAAACCTCTGAAAATCATTTTCATTGGGATTTGTCGCCAACAATGCCACCATCAGCAAAGCAACGATTAGGATGATTTTTTTCATGGCAAAACCTTTGTGGAAAGTTAGCCAATCCAATCAGCGCAAATAGCGACAATAAAAAGATGAAGTAACAGTGAATTGTTAGCCCAGTTCTACTTTAAGCATGGCCTGCGACATTGCTGTAACACCAGCGGTTTCTGTACGCAAACGATAAGAACCAAGACCAACAGGTTTCCAACCAGCATTCAGCGCAAATTTGATCTCCTCTTCAGAGAAATCTCCTTCTGGTCCAATGGCAATAACACCGGGTTTTGCAGCATCGTATTCCCCATAGAACATAGGAGAAGGCTCCTCTCCTACCCAAGCGATGTAACCTTTCTTCTTGTTCGCTGCCACAAACTCTTTGAATTCAATTGGTTCGTGTATAGTTGGCAAGTACAGATGCAGGCTCTGTTTCATAGCAGCCAAAGCGATTTTATCCCAACGGTCAGTGCGCGCTTGTCGGCGTTCAGAATGCTCACACCAAATCGGTTGTATCTCAGTGCAACCTAGCTCAACAGCTTTCTCTATGAACCATTCGAACCGATCTTTATTCTTGGTTGGCGCGATAGCGATGACCAAATCAGAGGTGTCACGCTCGTGACTCTGCAACCTGTTCATGTGCACTCGGCATGAAACATACGAAGCATCCATGATGGTTGCTTCATATAGTGAACCCCTACCATCGGTCACATAAATCATATCACCAATGCCCAATCTCATCACTTTTATAGCGTGAGCAGACTCTTCAGGGGGTAAGACAGCTTCGAAGTGATACACTTCATTTACATAGTACAGTTGCATGGTGCAAAGGAATAAAAAAAGAGGCTTAGAAAGCCTCTTTTTATGAATAGTCTGAATATTAAAATCAAACAGTAGCTGTAACTTGAGGTGCCGCTGCCAAAATTTCTTCGCTCGCGAATTCGCTGTACTTGGTGAAGTTGTTCACGAATTTCTGCGCAAGCTCATTTGCTTTAACATCGTATGCTTCTTTGTTTGTCCATGTGTTACGTGGCCAAAGAATTTCAGAAGGCACATCCGGACAACTAGCAGGCATCTGCAACCCGAACACTTTGTGGGTGTTGTATTCAACGTTATCGAGTTGCCCAGTAAGCGCTGCCGTAATCATCGCGCGGGTATACTTCAAGCTAATGCGCTTCCCTTCACCGTAAGAGCCACCGCTCCAACCAGTGTTGATTAGCCATACACGAACATTTGTCTCATCAATCTTACGACCTAGCATTTCCGCATATTTCGTTGGGTGCAGTGGCAAGAAAGGAGCACCAAAACATGCCGAGAAAGCGGTTTGTGGCTCAGTGATACCAGCTTCAGTACCAGCCACTTTAGCTGTATAACCCGAAATAAAATGATACATCGCCTGACCTTTTGATAGACGAGAGATTGGAGGCAAAACCCCAAAAGCATCGCACGTCAAAAAGAAAATATTCTGAGGAACACCACCTGCAGATGGCACCATGATATTGTCGATGTGGTCAATAGGATAAGAAACACGCGTGTTTTCAGTCTTCGACTTATCGGCGTAGTCAGGAGTGCAGCCATCGTCTTCAAAACCGATGTTTTCTAGAATCGCTCCGAACTTAATCGCGTCGTAAATCTGCGGTTCTTTCTCACGAGATAGATCGATGGTTTTTGCATAGCAACCGCCTTCAAAGTTGAAAACACCTTTTTCAGACCATCCGTGCTCATCATCTCCGATCAAACGGCGATTTGGGTCAGACGATAGGGTTGTTTTACCGGTACCTGAAAGTCCGAAGAATACAGCTGTGTCGCCATCAGCTCCAACATTTGCGGAGCAGTGCATTGACAGCACGTTTCTGTGATGAGGGAGGACGTAGTTCAAAACTGAGAAGATCCCTTTTTTGATCTCGCCTGTATATCCTGTTCCGCCGATGATGATCATCTTGCGGGTAAAGTTCAAAATAGCGAAATTGTGCTGACGAGTGCCATCAATTTCAGGAATCGCCATGAATTCAGGAGCGCATACGATATGCCAATCAGGCGTAAAGTTCTCCAATTCATCGGCGTTCGGGCGAAGAAACATATTGTAAGCAAACATGTTCGACCAAGAGAACTCAGTCACAACACGAATGTTCATGCGGTATGTTTCATCCGCGCAAGCGTATGCATCTCTCACGTAAACATCGCGATTTGAAAGGTATGCAGCCATGCGATTGTAAAGCGCTTCAAACTGGGCCGTGGTGAACTTGATGTTCACATCTCCCCACCAAACTGAATCTTCAGTTTCTGCATCACAAACTACAAAACGATCTTTAGGTGAGCGACCTGTGAACTCGCCAGTGTCTACCGCCAAAGCTCCCGTATTTGTCAAGATCCCTTGTCCTTGAATGATGGTTTCCTCAACGAGCTCAGCCGGAGTAAAATTCCAATTAACGTTCGCAACACCGCCGAGACCTATTGACTCTAGTCCTGCCTCTGCAGCTTTTCTTCCGTAATGATTCATAAACAATCCTTTGATAATTGTATTTGGGCTCCAAAATTACCCTTTTTCAGCGGGACAAAAGCAATTCTAAAACCCTAATATTTATCATGCTTTTCCACAATTCACGCACATTTCCCGCAATTCCGCATCTACTCAATTAAGTGTCTATTGTACACTTTCTCGGCGAAGTATACCAACCAAAGCCCACGCCCAACCAAAAATCATAAGTCCACCTCCAATTGGAGTTATCGGTCCCAAAACACCTCTTAAAGAATGGCCATCTGGCAACGCCAAGAGGCAATAGATTGACCATGAAAAACATACCGTACCGCCTAAAATGAACCAAAGCGACGCATTTGAGATACTTGAAAACATTTGAGACAATGCAGCCAAGGCCAAAACACCAATGCCCGAATACATTTGGTACCTCACTCCCACTTCGAACGATTGCAACTGAGCAACGGAGAGCACAGATTTCAACATATGAGCGCCCACAGCACCAGCTGCGATGCCAGTAATGATAAGGAATATCGAAAATACAATGGCCTTTTTTGAAATCAACATGGAGATACTATTTTGTATATTAGGCCCAAAATTACGGAGATGAAGAAGACCTTTTTACTTTGCTTAACGGTAGTTGCCATATTTACGGCTTGCAACAATAACTCAGAGACCGATACGAAAGCTCCAGAGCGTGTTGAATCAAACCCTAACGATCCTGCGAATTTGGTGAAGAAACTGCCTGATGCAGCAGACGAAGCAGCAACAGCGGAAATGAATCGTAAAAAAGAAGAGGTCTCTCAACCGGTGAACAACATTACCAGTCCGTACCGCTATGTAACAACTTCCGAGAAATACAGCATCTTTGGTGCATTGGTAAAAGCTTCTGGAGTGAGCAAGCACATACATGGCGGACATGTCACGCTGTTAGCTCCGACAAACGAAGCATTTGAAAGCTTCCCGGCTTATACAAAACTTATGGATCCTTCAAACATTGAAAAATTGGATCTTTTCGTTTCGAACTACGTGTTAGACAAGAGCTACAGCTACAAGACATTGAAAACTGAGACCATGGTTTTAAATCATGCTGGTCGTCAGCTTCGTGTAAACACAGATGGCGGAGTGACCGTTGATAAAGCGAGCATCGGGTCCGAAGAAATCTACACCAACGACGGTCTGATTCTAACCATGAATGAATTGTTCTACATCCCCGAAGGGCTGTAATTCAATTACATCAAGCGTTGCGCTTCGATACGTAACAATTCCAAAGCATATTTGATTACACCATTGTTGGTTGCAGCCTCCAAGTCAAAAAGATGACGATTTACCTCCATGGCTTGGGCTTCGTTCCCAGCACGTTTAGCTGCTATTTTAACCATTTCAGCAACTTCTTCGCGTGCTTTACGAACAGCTTCCCACGCAGGTTGACTGATATACATCTGCATTGAAATGTTGTGATCGTACTCATCGCGAATGGCCTTCAACAATTCAAACTGCCATTGAGTTGAGGTCATTCCTCTTGAACTCATTCGCATTACAAGGGCCGAAGGTGTTATTCTTTCTA
>JANRAA010000298.1 GCA_030728235.1 Flavobacteriales bacterium | reverse complement strand
GTTCTACAAAGCCTTTGTTGCATTGTGTAACATTTACAACTCTAACACCTCTTTTCCGCGTGGTATTTAACACATTTATAAACCACGGTTCTGTTGTAGCATTGCCAGAACCAAAGGTTTCTATGATCAATCCCTTCAAATCGGGTATGTTGCAAATGCTCTCAACAACCGTTTTCGTAATGCCCGGAAACAATTTCATCACGGCAACACGCTCCTCAACCTCTTCTTGTATCGAAAAATGTTCCTCTACCTCGGGAGAATGTAAATCTTTGCTGAACTGTATATGTATACCAACTTCAGCCAAGGGTGGTAAATTCGGACTATGGATGGCCTCAAAGTCTTCTGTGCTGTATTTGTGCGTGCGGTTGCCTCGGTATAAACACGATCCGAAAAAGACGGCGACTTCGGCGATGCGCGGACGATTATCGCGATACAAACCGGCCATCTGAATGGCTGAAATGAGGTTCTCTTTGCCGTCTGTACGCAACATCCCTATCGGAAGCTGACTCCCTGTTAAGATAACAGGCTTCGATAACCCACGCAGCATAAAGCTCAACGCACTGGCTGTATAGGCCATGGTGTCGGTACCATGTAAAACGACAAAACCATCGAACGCTGAATAGTTGTCGCGAATAACTCGCGCTATCTCCGCCCAATGTCGGGGCTGAACATTCGATGAGTCAATCAATGGATCAAAACTATAGGTCTCCAACCGCAAATCGAAACGCTTGAGCTCAGGAACCTCCACAAACAGGTGGTCAAAGTCAAATGGCTTCAAAGCTCTGGTCTCCAGGTCTTCCATCATCCCAATGGTGCCCCCCGTGTAAATCAACAATACCGATCTTTTCATGGCTGCTTAAACATCCGCGCTGCTTGCGCGATGAAAATATATGAATTTCATTTCGTCTGGTTATATTCTGAACAGCTCACGCGCATTGGCTGTCGTAACCTCGGCAATATGCTCTATACTGACCTCGCGAGAATCTGCCAAACGCTGCGCGATAAACGTTAAATACGACGATTCGTTTCGCTTGCCGCGATGAGGCGTTGGTGGCAGGTACGGACTATCGGTCTCAAGCAATAACAACTTTTCAGGTATCAAAGGGGCTATTTCCGACAACCCCGATTTCTTATAGGTAATCACTCCGCCGATACCGAAATAAAATCCACCAAAATCACAAATTCGCTTTATTTCACTCTCCCCTCCTGTGAAACAATGAAACACGCCACGCAAACGGTCGTCGTTGAGTTCATCCATCAAGGCAAACACTTCCTCAAAGGCATCTCGCACATGCAAAACCACAGGTAAATCGAGCTCTTTGGCCCACGCAACTTGGGTTCTGAAGGCGTGCTTTTGTTCTTCCAAATAGGTCTGGTCCCAATAAAGGTCGACGCCCATCTCGCCCACAGCCAAGTAATCTCCGCTGTAGAGTTCGGTTTTTATGATCGATAACTGCTTGTCGACATCTGCTCCTACCGAACAGGGATGCAAGCCCATCATTCCAAAAATATTCTCTGGCCATTCATTCACCAATGAGGTAAGCGGACCGATAGAACTGACGTCGATATTGGGTAGCAACATGGTTTGAACGCCGGCATCTATGGCGCGCTTTACCATGTCATGGCGATCTTCTTCGAATGACTCCGAATAAAGGTGTGTATGTGTGTCTGTCAAAAGCATGTGCAAAAGTAAGCAACCCGACGGGATGAAATAATTACTTTTGGCATTGTATGAACCGACCTGCTCGTTTTCTCGTTATCCGCTTTTCTTCCATTGGCGACATTGTGCTCACCACTCCTGTATTGCGCGCTCTAAAAACACAAATTGAGGGTGGCGCCGAGGTGCATTTTCTTACCAAAAAATCGTTCGCTTCGGTGGTTGAGTCGAATCCCTATGTCGATAAGGTGCACACCATTGAGATCGCTACAGCAGAAGTGACCGATGAACTAAAAGACCTGCACTTCGATTACATCATCGATCTGCATGCGAACATCCGCTCAACTATGGTGAAGCGGAATCTTAAGATTCTCGACTTTACTTTCAAAAAACTGAACATCGAAAAGTGGCTGCTGGTGAACTTCGGTATCGATAAAATGCCGAAAACCCATATAGTTGATAGGTATATGGACACGTTGAAGGCTTTCGGTGTGCAGGGCGACGGACAAGGACTTGATTATTTTATTCCACAAAGTGAGGAAGTTACCTTGGGCGATGAATTTTCGCATGGCTATTTGTGCATTGCTGCTGGCGCCGCACATATTGGCAAGCGCATTCCCACCGAAACACTTGTTGATGTCTGCAAAACATTTCATGGTAAGGTCGTAATTGTGGGCGGGAACGACGACATCGAAGTTGGCAACACTCTCGCAAGCATAGCTCCCGATCGTATCTTCAATGAAGCGGGTAAACGAAGCATTCACGCATCAGCATCCATCATTCGTCAATCGTCGGTCGTGTTGGCAGGAGATACAGGCATGATGCACATCGCTGCTGCATTCAAACGTCCGTTGGTGTCGGTCTGGGGATGCACAGTTCCTGAGCTCG
>JANRAA010000297.1:3474-13944 GCA_030728235.1 Flavobacteriales bacterium | reverse complement strand
GTTCAGCGATATTGAAGCTGATGATCAGAAAGGTAAAGCACATTGGGTTGCAACGTATACTTTTTCGCAGACAGGCAAGAAAGTCGTTAACGATATTAATGCAACGTTCGAGTTTGAAAACGGCAGAATCAAAAAACATCGAGACGATTTTGATTTCGCGCATTGGTGCAAACAGGCCTTGGGCTTAAAAGGGAAGATATTGGGTTCAACAGCATTCATGCAAAACCAAGTTAAAAAGGGAGCGATGACCTCGTTGGATAGGTACATTGAAAAAACGAAATAGATTGATTTGTTTGACTCCTTCGACATCCGCCGAGTAAGGCGAAAACAATGGGGTTATAAACCCGAATATTTAAAGAATCCAATCGATAGCTTAAAAAAACGAAATTAACAGCATCCTACATTGTCTGCCAACGCAGAACGGGTTACTTTTGTCACTCATGCAATCAATTAACTGTGGATATTGAACGCGTAGTCTTATCAGAAAAGCAGAAAGCACTGCGGATCAACCTGAATCAGGATTTATATGGCACCTTCGCTGAGATTGGTGCCGGACAAGAGGTGGTGCGACATTTCTTTAGAGCTGGAGGTGCTTCAGGCACGATCGCCAAAACCATTTCGGCTTACGACAAAGATTTTAGTGATGTCATTTATGGCCCTGAGGAGAAAGGGCGATACGTGTGCAAGCCACGATTATTGAACATGCTGAACTATGAGTACAACCTCATGGAAGAGCGTTTGGACCGCAAGAAGCATCCAACAAAACGCTTCTTTGCATTTGCGAACACGGTTGCTACCATCAATTTTCATAAAACTGTACAAGGTCACGGATGGTTTGGGATGAAGTTTCAAACTTCGCCTACCGGCGGACCGAATACTGTTGTCATACACGTCCGCTTTCACGAAAACGACGCCTTGCTGCAACATGCATCTGTTGGGATTTTGGGAGTTAACTTGATCTACGGTTGTTTGTTTTTCTACAAGAACCCGAACGATTTGCTTTTGAGTTTGTACGACAATCTGACACGAGATCAGATAGAGATCGACATGATACAGATGAACGGTCCGGATTTCGAAGATGTCGACAATCGCTTATTGAGTTTACAGCTTGTTAAGAACGGCATGACCGACGCCGTAATTTTCTCTCCTGATGGAAGGAACTTGCAGGCAGCAGATGTGCTTTACAAGAAGAACATCCTGACGATTCGGGGCAGTTTCAGACCTGTAACGAAAGTCAACATCGACATGATCATGAAAGGCTTTCAGATTTTCGAGCAGGAAGGCCGAGTTGAGCAAGACAACATACAAGTGTTGTTTGAGATCACCTTGAACAACCTCAAATCAGAGGGAGACATTGATGAGAAAGACTTTTTAGACCGGGCCGATATTCTTTGTTCATTGGGACAGACCGTATTGATTTCGAACTACCAGAAATATTACAAGTTGGTAGAGTATTTCTCGCGGTACACA
This sequence comes from Flavobacteriales bacterium, assembly GCA_030728235.1. Classification (GTDB taxonomy): domain Bacteria; phylum Bacteroidota; class Bacteroidia; order Flavobacteriales_D; family Sanyastnellaceae; genus RI-182. The sequence continues at coordinate 12,474 of JANRAA010000297.1, read as the reverse complement.
AAGAAGCGGATGGGCCTTATTATGGGCGTGAACAACCTGTTGGACGTTTTCAATGAGAAGTACTATCGCGACTTGAATGGAGGCATTCTCGAGGCTTTTGGGATATTGTTTTCACGCGATTTAAAGATCTATCTGTATCCGTGGGCTGCTACGGAAGAAGAACCTATGTTGAACTCGATTAACGCGCCTATACACCCTCGTTTGAAGCCGTTGTACGACTACTTATTGTTCAACAAACGCATAGTCGACATAGAAGACTTCAATGCAGAGATTTTGAAGATATACTCGCGCAATTGTCTGCAGATGATTAAAGACGGCACTCCAGGTTGGGAAGACATGGTGCCTACGTATGTTGACACCATTATCAAAGACAAAAAGTTATTTGGATATACTGGCGAGGCTGCGGATAAAGCCAAAGGGCAGACTACGTTATCGAACGGACAATCGTAAGACATTTATCGTTTTAGGAGATAAAAAAAAACCATTCCCGAGGGAATGGTTTTTTTATTGTCAGATATTTTGAGCTTACTCTTCAGTAGTTTCAGCCATGCTAGAACCAACTAAGCTTTCGTATTCACTTTTGTCTCCTACGATTACTTTTTGGAATTCACGCATACCCGTACCTGCAGGGATCAAGTGACCTACGATCACGTTTTCTTTCAGACCCAATAGGTAGTCTACTTTACCGCTTACGGCTGCTTCATTCAACACCTTTGTAGTTTCCTGGAAGGAAGCTGCAGAGATGAATGATTTCGTTTGAAGCGACGCACGAGTGATACCTTGAAGAAGAGGGCGTGATGTAGCTGGAACAGCTTCACGAGCTTCTACAAGTTCTTTATCGCGACGGCGAAGAAGAGAGTTTTCATCGCGTAATTTACGAGCGCTGATGATTTGACCTGGGCGAAGTGATTCAGAGTCTCCGGCGTTGGTAACCACCATCATACCGTATACACGATCATTTTCTGCCATGAAGTCGATCTTCTCAATGCTTTGTTTCTCTAGGAAGCGTGTATCACCTTGGTCTTCGATAACAACCTTTTTCATCATTTGACGAACGATTACCTCGAAGTGCTTGTCGTTGATTTTCACCCCTTGAAGGCGGTAAACCTCTTGAATTTCATTCACGATGTATTCTTGAACCGAAGTAGGTCCTTGAATTGCGAGAATATCGGCAGGCGTGATAGCACCATCAGAAAGCGGCATACCAGCTTTCACCCAGTCGTTTTCTTGCACCAAGATGTGTTTAGAAAGCGGCACCAAGTAGCGGGTTTTCTCACCTGTACGAGATTCAACCTGAATTTCACGGTTACCACGTTTCACTTTTCCGTAAGACACGATACCATCGATTTCAGAAACAACAGCAGGGTTAGAAGGGTTACGTGCTTCGAAAAGTTCTGTTACACGTGGAAGACCTCCTGTGATATCCCCAGACTTACCAGTCAAACGAGGGATTTTAGCGATGATATCACCTGGTTTAATAGGATCACCATTCTTCACAGAAATGTGAGACCCTACTGGCACTGAATACGTGCGGATGACATCTTTAGCTTTCCCTTTTATGATATTGATAGACGGGTTCTTCTTCTTGTCTTTTGTTTCAATGATAACCATTTCACGGAAACCGGTTTGTTCATCCTGTTCCACGCGGAATGTGATACCTTCTTCTACGGCATCAAAATCAACTGTACCTTCCAATTCGTTAACGATAACGTTGTTGTAAGGATCCCACGTACAGATCAAATCTCCTTTTTTGATGTTTTTACCATCAGTGATGTGAAGCAAAGATCCGTAAGGCAGGTTGCTGGTAGAAAGTGCAATACCTGTTTTCTCATCAACGATTTTCAATTCAGTTGAACGAGAAACAACGATTGCCTGCATCGTACCATCAGCCAACGTGCGGTCAACAGTGCGAAGCTCATCCATTTCGATGCGACCAGAGTGTTTAGCGCGCATATCGTTCTCATCAGAGATCATCGATGCGGTACCACCCACGTGGAACGTACGAAGTGTAAGCTGAGTTCCTGGTTCACCGATTGACTGTGCAGCAATTACACCAACAGCTTCACCACGTTGAACCATTTTACCAGAAGCAAGACTTCTACCGTAACATTTTGCACACACTCCCATTGGAGATTCACACGTAAGTACCGAGCGAATTTCAACTTCTTCGATACCTGCATCCTGAATCATATCAGTAGCATCTTCGCGAATTTCTTTACCAGCTTCAACGATCAACTCACCAGTTTCAGGGTGGTAGATATCGTGAACACTAACACGACCGAGAATACGATCTTGCAAAGACTCAACGATTTCGTCGCTTTTCTTAAGCGCTGTAGCCATCAAACCACGCAGTGTTCCACAATCGTTATCAGTGATGATAACGTCTTGAGCTACGTCTACAAGACGACGTGTAAGGTAACCAGCATCCGCTGTTTTCAATGCAGTATCTGCAAGACCTTTACGTGCACCGTGAGTAGAGATGAAGTACTCAAGAATCGAAAGTCCTTCCTTAAAGTTTGAAAGGATTGGGTTTTCGATGATGTCTTGACCACCGGTAGCAGTAGATTTCTGCGGTTTCGCCATCAAACCACGCATACCAGAAAGCTGACGAATTTGCTCTTTCGATCCACGAGCACCACTGTGGTACATCATGTAGATAGAGTTGAATCCTTGTTTGTCAGTTTCAAGACGATCCATGAGGATATTCGTCAAGCGTGAGTTTGTATGCGTCCAAATATCGATGATCTGGTTGTAACGTTCATTGTTGGTGATAAGACCCATGTTATAGTTGTCCATCACTTCTTGAACCTTCACTCCAGCTTCACCTACAAGTTTCACTTTTTCTTCAGGGATGATTACATCGTTCAAGTTGAACGACAAACCACCTTTGAAAGCCATATAGTAACCCAAATCCTTGATATCATCCAAGAATTTAACGGCACGTGGCACACCTGTTTCTTTCAAGATCAAACCAATGATATCACGAAGAGCTTTCTTCGTCAGCAATTGGTTCAAGTACCCAACTTCTTTAGGAACACGAAGGTTGAACAAAACACGACCTGTGGTAGTGTCGATCATTTCAGTGGTACCGTCGATTTTAGTCCAACGCACCTTGATATGACTGTGCAAATCCAACTTCCCTTCATTGTGAGCGATGGTTACCTCTTCAGGTGAGTAGAAGATTTTATCTTCACCCTTCATCACCACTTCTTCAGTTGAGCGCTTACCTTTTGTGATGTAGTAAAGCCCCAATACCATGTCTTGAGAAGGTACCGTGATAGGTGCTCCGTTCGCAGGGTTCAAGATATTGTGAGATGCCAACATCAAAAGTTGAGCTTCAAGAATTGCAGCATTGCCAAGTGGCAAGTGAACCGCCATCTGGTCACCATCAAAGTCGGCGTTGAAAGCCGTACACACCAACGGGTGAAGCTGAATAGCTTTTCCTTCGATTAGTTTAGGCTGGAACGCTTGGATACCAAGACGGTGAAGAGTTGGGGCTCGGTTGAGTAGCACGGGGTGCGACTTCAATACATTTTCTAGGATATCCCAAACAACAGGCTCTTTGCGGTCTACAATTTTCTTTGCAGACTTCACCGTTTTTACGATACCACGCTCAATCATCTTACGGATGATGAACGGCTTGTAAAGTTCGGCAGCCATGTTTTTAGGCAAACCACATTCGTGCAGCTTCAATTCAGGTCCAACGACGATTACCGAACGTGCAGAATAATCAACACGTTTACCGAGAAGGTTTTGACGGAAACGACCTTGTTTACCTTTCAAGCTATCAGAAAGTGATTTCAGCGGACGGTTCGACTCCGTTTTAACCGCGCTCGATTTCCGAGAGTTGTCGAACAAAGAGTCAACCGCTTCCTGCAACATACGTTTTTCGTTACGCAAGATTACTTCAGGAGCTTTGATCTCTATCAAGCGCTTCAAACGGTTGTTGCGAATGATAACACGACGATAAAGATCATTCAAATCAGAAGTTGCGAAACGACCACCATCCAAAGGAACGAGTGGACGTAGTTCAGGTGGAATAACCGGAACGACCTTAATGATCATCCATTCCGGCTTATTTTGAATACGTGAGTTTGCATCACGAAGTGCTTCAACAACTTGCAAACGCTTTAGCGCTTCATTCTTACGTTGTTGAGAACCTTCCGTATCTGCTTTGTGACGCAGGTCAAACGACAATGAGTCTAAATCAAGACGTTGCAACAAATCGTGCAAAGCATCTGCTCCCATTTTCGCGATGAACTTATTCGGGTCTTTATCGTCCAAATACTGGTTCTCTTTCGGAAGGGTATCAAGGATGTCCAAGTACTCTTCTTCAGTCAAGAAATCCAATTCAGCTAGAACAGAACCATCTTTATTGTTTGCGATACCCGGTTGGATAACCACGTAACGCTCGTAATAGATGATTTGGTCAAGCTTCTTAGTAGGAATACCGAGTAGGTAACCAATTTTGTTTGGCAACGACTTAAAGTACCAAATGTGCGCTACAGGTACAACCAATTGGATGTGTCCCATGCGCTCACGACGCACCTTCTTTTCAGTTACTTCAACCCCGCATCGGTCACAAACGATTCCTTTGTATCGGATACGCTTGTACTTTCCACAGTGGCATTCATAATCTTTAACCGGACCAAAAATCCGTTCACAAAATAGTCCATCACGCTCCGGCTTATACGTCCGGTAGTTGATGGTCTCCGGCTTCAAAACCTCACCGTATGAGTTTTCGAGTATTTCTTCCGGAGAAGCGAGTGATATCGTTATCGTGGTGAAATCACTCTTAAGTTTACTTATGCGTTTCTGGGTCATAATCGAATCTAATCAACCGTTCATACAAAGGTCAAAGACCATTAATCTAGGGACACAGTCAAACCGAGTCCGCGGAGTTCGTGTAACAATACGTTGAATGACTCCGGAATACCCGGCATCGGCATTGTTTCGCCTTTAACGATAGACTCGTAGGCTTTAGCACGACCTATAACATCATCCGACTTAACGGTAAGGATTTCTTGAAGGATGTTTGCTGCACCGAATGCTTCGAGTGCCCAAACCTCCATCTCTCCAAAACGTTGTCCACCAAACTGTGCCTTACCACCCAACGGCTGTTGAGTGATGAGTGAGTATGGACCGATAGAACGTGCGTGCATCTTATCATCAACCATGTGGCTGAGTTTAAGCATGTAGATTACTCCAACGGTTGCAGGCTGGTCGAAGCGAACTCCGGTACCACCATCATACAAGTAAGTTACTCCGTATTCTGGCAAGTTAGCCTGTTGTGTATAACTGTTGATATCAGCAAGAGATGCACCGTCGAAGATTGGGGTTGAGAACTTCATACCCAACTTCAATCCAGCCCATCCAAGAACTGTTTCATAAATCTGACCGAGGTTCATACGAGATGGTACCCCTAGTGGATTTAGTACGATGTCAACAGGTGTTCCATCGGCAAGGAATGGCATGTCTTCGTGACGAACGATACGTGCAACAATACCTTTGTTACCGTGACGTCCCGCCATCTTATCACCCACACGTAGTTTACGTTTTTGAGCGATGTATACCTTCGCCAATTTCACGATACCTGCTGGTAGCTCATCCCCTACAGTAACCTGGAACTTCTTGCGCTTGTGAGCACCAAGAATATCATTGTTCTTCAAGTTATAGTTGTGAATCAAACGCTTCACAAGTCCGTTAACATCTTCTTCTTTCGTCCAGTTTTCAGCGTTTACAATTGAGTAATCAAGCGTCTGAAGTGCCTTTGCAGAGAACTTCACACCTTTCTTGATCTGCTCTTCCTTGTAGTAGTTGAATACTCCGGCAGAAGTTTTACCATTCAAAAGTTGCATTAACTTATCGATGAGAATCTTTTTCAATTCACCACCTTCACGTTCGAACTCTTTATCCACTGCATCGATAACTGCTTTATCAGCTGCTTTCGATTTTCTGTCTTTGATCGCACGAGAGAACAACTTCTTGTCGATAACCACACCTCTGCTTGAAGGTGGAACTTTCAATGAAGCATCCTTCACATCTCCAGCTTTGTCGCCGAAGATTGCGCGAAGAAGTTTCTCTTCTGGTGAAGGATCTGTCTCCCCTTTCGGAGTGATTTTCCCGATCAGGATATCGCCTTCTTTCACTTCCGCTCCGATACGAATCAAACCGTTCTCATCAAGATCACGCGTTGCTTCTTCGCTAACGTTAGGAATATCGGCTGTCAACTCTTCTACACCGCGTTTTGTGTCACGTACTTCAAGCACGTACTCATCGATGTGGATTGAGGTGAAGATATCTTCACGGACAACTTTTTCAGAGATTACGATCGCATCCTCGAAGTTGTATCCTTTCCAAGGCATGAACGCTACTTGCAGGTTACGACCGAGTGCCAATTCTCCAAGTTGGGTTCCATAACCTTCAACAAGGACATCACCTTTCTTCACCTTCTGACCTACAGTAACAAGAGGACGAAGGTTGATACAGGTACCTTGGTTGGTTTTAGCAAACTTGGTTATTGGGTATGATTTAATATCATCATCAAACGACACAAGAAGATCTTCTTCCGTCATTTTGTATTTGATACGTATTTCGCGAGAGTCAACATATTCTACAACCCCTTCATCTTCAGCTGTTGCAAGAACACGAGAATCTTCAGCAACACGGGCTTCAAGACCTGTTCCTACGATCGGAGATTCCGGACGCATAAGAGGAACAGCTTGACGCATCATGTTAGAACCCATCAAAGCACGGTTCGCATCATCGTGCTCCAAGAAAGGAATCAACGATGCTGCAATCGATGCAATCTGGTTAGGTGCGATGTCCATCAATTTCACCTCGTTTGGAGCAACCACTGGGAAGTCACCTTCCAAACGTGCTTTAACGGTAGCTGTTGTGAATTCACCCTTATCGTTCACCTTCGCGTTTGCTTGGGCGATGATCATAGTGTCTTCTTCTTCAGCTGAAAGGTAAGTGATTGCTTCACTGCCATATTTCGCAACACCATCATCAACACGACGGTATGGTGTTTCGATGAAACCTAAGCGGTTCACCTTCGCGAATACGCACAAAGAACTGATCAATCCGATGTTCGGCCCTTCAGGTGTTTCGATGGTACACAAACGTCCGTAGTGAGTGTAGTGAACGTCACGAACCTCAAATCCGGCGCGTTCACGTGACAAACCGCCAGGCCCGAGTGCGGAGATACGACGCTTGTGCGTAACCTCCGAAAGCGGGTTAGTTTGGTCCATAAACTGTGACAACTGGTTTGTTCCGAAGAACGAGTTGATCACAGATGACAATGTTTTTGCGTTGATAAGGTCAGTTGGAGTAAAGACCTCGTTATCACGAACGTTCATACGCTCGCGAATTGTGCGGGCCATACGCGCCAAACCGACACCAAATTGGCTGTACAACTGCTCACCTACCGTACGAACACGACGGTTAGACAAGTGGTCAATATCATCCACATCAGCATTTGAGTTGACAAGGTCAATCAAGTATTTGATGATCCGAATGATATCTTCACGCGTGAGTGTGCGTTGATCAGAAGTAATGTCAAGACCGAGCTTGCGGTTAATTCTGAATCGACCTACTTCACCCAAGTCATAACGTTGTTCAGAGAAGAACAACTTGTCGATAACACCACGCGCCGTTTCCATATCTGGTGGCTCAGCGTTACGCAACTGACGGTAGATATACTCCACAGCTTCCTTTTCAGAGTTAGAAGCATCTTTTTGGAGTGTATTGTATATGATAGTGTAATCACTTTGGTTCACATCTTCCTTGTGAAGGATAATGCTTTTAGAACCAGAATCTAAGATTTGATCCAGGTGATCTTTATCGAGAACCGTTTCACGGTCGATGATCACCTCATTGCGCTCGATAGAAACTACCTCTCCGGTATCTTCATCAACGAAATCTTCGATCCAAGTTTTAAGAACACGAGCTGCCAAACGGCGACCTTGTGCTCTCTTTATAGAGGCCTTGCTTACTTTCACTTCTTCAGCGAGGTCAAAGATTTCGAGGATATCTTTATCACTTTCGAAACCTATCGCACGAAGTAGCGTAGTTACTGGTAACTTTTTCTTACGGTCGATGTATGCATACATGACACTATTAATGTCTGTTGCAAATTCAATCCACGACCCCTTAAACGGAATGATCCGAGCGGAGTACAATTTGGTACCGTTCGCGTGGCGGCTTTGTCCGAAGAACACCCCCGGTGAACGGTGCAATTGGTTTACGATAACCCTTTCAGCTCCATTGATAACAAAAGAACCACGAGGAGTCATATACGGCATAGTACCCAAGTACACGTCTTGCACGATTGTTTCAAAATCCTCGTGTTCAGGATCTGTACAATAGAGTTTCAGTTTGGCCTTGAGGGGCACACTGTATGTTAAACCACGTTCGATACATTCAGAGATGGTGTAGCGAGGGGGGTCGATAAAGTAGTCGAGGAACTCGAGCACGAATTGGTTTCGTGTATCCGTAATCGGAAAGTTCTCTGCGAACACATTAAATAGTCCCTCGTTCATTCTATCTTCCGGATTGGTTTCCAATTGGAAGAACTCTTGGAACGAACGTAGTTGGATTTCTAGGAAATCAGGGTAATCAAATTCACGACGGCTCGACGAGAAGTCGATGCGGTTAGGTGAAGTATGTTGAGTAACCAGGGCCATGAGGTTTACAGACTAATGGGTACAACAAAAATGAGGCTTGCAGGTAAAAGAAAGGGTAAAAGGGTTTAGGCCTGGACCTGCGGCCCGGCCTAAACCCTAAAGCTAAAAGTCGTTAAGCTTACTTAAGCTCAACTTCTGCTCCTGCTTCTTCCAGTTGTGACTTCAACGATTCAGCTTCGTCTTTAGGCACACCTTCTTTGATAGGAGCTGGAGCAGCGTCAACGATATCCTTAGCCTCTTTCAGACCAAGACCAGACAACTCCTTAACAAGTTTAACAACTGCAAGTTTCGCAGCACCAGCAGACTTCAATAT